>JBEBGB010000078.1:0-14046 GCA_040081675.1 Vicinamibacterales bacterium | reverse complement strand
ATCGCCAATCGACTCCTTCGTCCTGTGATCCTTCACCATCTGATAGGGGTGCAGTACGTAGCTGCGAATCTGGCTGCCGAAGGCAATCTGCTGCTTCTCACCACCGATTTGATCGAGCTTCGCCTGCTGCTCCTTCATCTTCAAGTCGTAGAGGCGCGACTTCAGCACCTTCATGGCCGAGGCACGGTTCTTGTGCTGCGACCGCTCGTTCTGGCACGACACGACGATGCCGGTCGGAAGGTGGGTGATGCGAATGGCGGAGTCCGTGACGTTCACGTGCTGACCACCGGCACCGCTCGACCGGTAGGTGTCGACGCGCAAGTCCTTCTCGTCGATTTCGACTTCCACGTCTTCTGGCAGTTCCGGCCACACGTATAGGGACGCGAACGAGGTATGCCGCCGCGCAGCCTGATCGAACGGCGAGATGCGCACGAGCCGATGCACGCCAGCCTCTGCCGCGAGCAGTCCGAAGGCATACTCGCCCAGGACGGTGAAGGTGGCGCTTTTCAGGCCTGCTTCTTCACCTGGCTGATAGTCGATGAGCTCACGCTTGAAGCCGCGGCGCTCGGTCCAGCGCAGGTACATCCGCAGCAGCATCTCGGCCCAGTCCTGCGACTCGGTGCCACCCGCGCCCGGATGAATCGTCACAATCGCATTTTTCCGATCGTGTTCGCCGCCGAGCATCTTCTTGATCTCGCCGGCCTGCACCTCGTGGTCAAGGCCGTCGAGTCCCTGCTCGAACTCCGCGTCCACAGCTTCGCCAGCCTGCAGCCACTCGGCGAGCACGGTCAAATCCTCGCTCTTCTTGCGCAGCGAGACGATCAGATCGCTATCGTGTTCAACGCGACGGCGTCGTTGAAGGATCTTCTGGGCCTCGGTCTGGTCCTTCCAGAAATCTGGTGCAGCCGCGCGGGCCTCGATACGGGCGAGTTCTTCGTCGGGTTTGGCTGCCTCAAAGATAGCTACGCAGATCGGCAGCACGACGGCTGAGATCTTCGTAGCGTTTCCTGAGTTCTTCGAGAGTGGACATCTTTCTATCTTACACGCCGCCGCACAAAGAGCAGTGCGCCTAGCGTGCAGACCGCCGATGCGTACGCGAACGCGTCGCCAATCCGGCCGTAGATCGTGCGCCCGCGAACGAAACGGGCCTGACCGACAACGACGGCCGGCTGGAAGATCTGGGTCTGCACCACCACCCGACCATAGGGATCGACGATGCCGCTGATGCCGGTGTTGGCGGCGCGAACGAGATACCGGCCGTTCTCGATCGCGCGCATCGATGCCTGTTCGAAATGCTGATAGGGGGCGGACGATGCGCCAAACCAGGCGTCGTTGGTAATTGTCGTCAACAGGTCGCTGCCCGCGTTGACCGCGCGACGCACCAGGTCTGGGTACACGATCTCGTAGCAGATGGCGGTAGTCATGAAGCGGCCGCGCACGGGCAACAAGGCGATGGCGTCGCCGGCGGTGAAATCGGACACCGCCTCGACCAGCGGCGCTGCGAAGAAGAGCAACGCCTTCATCGGCACGTATTCGCCGAAGGGCACGAGATGGATCTTGCGATACCTCCCGCGATCGGCGCCGTCTGGACCGACGAGGAACGCCGAGTTGTAGTACTTCGTCGGCGAGCCGTGCACAATCTCGTCGCTACCCACCAGAATGGGCACCTTGGTTTCGCGAGCAATCGCACGCACCTGCTCCGCGCCTGGCTGGTCTTCCTGAAAGTAGAACGGGGTGGAGGACTCTGGCCAAAAGACCACCTGGGCGCCCTCGGCAATCGCCCGGCGCGTCATCGAGAGATAGTCGCGAAAGATTCCTGCTGACCGACTCTGGTCCCACTTGTCGGCCTGGTCGACGTTGCCCTGAATGAGACCGACGGTCACGGCGTCGCCTGAGCGGGTCAGGCCTCCGCGGCCCATCCGCGCGTTTCCCCATGCACCGATCGCCGTGACGACAGCCATCGCGAGGACAACGGGCGCGTATGCGACGACTCCGGCGGGCTCACGAGCACCTTTGAAGCGCCACTGACACACCGCCGAGTACGCCAGACCGGCGCTGACGCTCGCGACAAGGGCAGACAGACCGTAGACCCCGCACACTGACGCGAACTGGGCGATGGGCAGAACGCCCGCCTGGCTGTATCCGAGGAGCACCCAGGGAAATCCCGTCAGCAGGTACGAGCGCCCGAGTTCGGTCGCCACCCAGGCAAACGGCGCCACAGCCAGGCTCCGAGGTCCGAGCGTCATGGAGAGACGACCGAGGATCATTGCGAAGGCTGCGGGGAACAGGGCGAGGTACGCGACAAGGAGGGCGTTGATGAGGACTGCGACGATCGTCGGCAGGCCACCGTAGACCGCCATGACCTGCGTGACCCAGTACAGCGTGCCCGTGAAGTAGATGGCGCCTGTCACGAGGCCGAGTTGAAACGCACGCAACACGGTCGTGCGCTGCACAGCGACGAGGAGCGGCGCCAGTGCGACCCAGGCGAGAGCGGAGTGACCGAACTTTGGAAAGCTGAACGCGAGCAGCAGACCCGACGCCGCTGCAAGCCCGAACGGCAGCAGGCGGATAGGAGTCTTGACCAGGCCAAAGTCTTGCGAATGAGTCAGGCTTTGCTCCGGTCAAGACGATCGCCCCGCGCAGCGGGGCAAACGTAACAGCGGTTCTAGCGAGGCGAACACTGAGCGCGACATGCTCGCGCGTCTGAGGCATCAGCCTCGGTAGAACTCAGCGCGTGACCCAGGGCTTGAAGTTCTCGTCGTTCTTCAACTTGTCCGCGATATCCTGGGCCTCGCGTCGGGTTTCGAACGTGCCGACGCGCACGCGGAACGTCGAGGCCGCACCTTTTGGTACTTCGACATACGCCGAGTAACCCTTTCCTGACAGGCGCTTCACGATGGCGTCGGCTTCAGTGCGAACGTTGACTGCAGCCACCTGCACGGCAAACCCAGATCGTTCTGCAGACGACGCTGCTGCTGCTGTTGGTGCGGCTGCCGGCGCGGCGGGTTTTGCGGCAACAGGAGCCGGCGTCGGCGGCGGAGTGGCCTTGGCGACTGGCACCGGTGCCGCAGGTGTCTTCGCCGCATCGCCGCTCCGGGCGGTGGATCCTGCTGCGTCGCGTCTCACAGCAACTGGCGGCTCTTCGACAGACTCCGAAGGCTTGCCGGCTTTCGAGTCGGCGTCGACGTTTTCTGCGGGCGCAGGCGGAGCGGCCTTTCGCGGATCCGCATCGTCCGGCGTCGACGGCGTCGGTCGTTCGGCGGCGAGCGACGGCGCGACTAATGCGTCAGCGGTCGCTGTCTCTTCGCGTTCAGCTCTGACGCCTCGGCCGACCAGCATGCCGAGCATGAAGGCCACAACGAGCACCGTTGTCGCAGCCATGACCAGGAAAAAGGCCTGCTTCGTATTCAGTTGAATCTCTCGGAAACCGTCGTCTTCTGTTGTTGTTGCAGCCAAAGTGCGTTGCATTTTAGCACGCGCTGTAACGCAGTACAAGACCTACGTGTGTCCTCAACGCGGCGGAAGGCCCGCGAGGATTCGTCGCGCGCGTAAGTGCGAGGCGTCGAGGAGGAGTGCTCGTTCGGCGGCAGCCCGCGCACCTTCGACGTCCTTGGCCAGCAGGTGTGCCTCGGCGAGCCAGGCTTGTGCATCCGCCGAGTCTGCGCTCCAGATCGAGATATTGAGGGCGTCGATGGCTTCGCGCGGATGCCCCGCCCGAAGATGGACGCGACCGACCAGCAGGTGAGCCTCCGCCGAGTACGGCGAGAGGAACAGCACACGGTTCAATTCGGCGAGCGCATCAGCGTCGCGCTCCTGGTCGAAGAGTCGCTTCGCTCGATCCAGGTAGAAAGCGGCGAGTTGCTCCTGGTCGTCCTGGCTGTTGGCGAGCGTCTGGTCTATCTGTCGCGAGTGCGGCAGTTCGACGTCCCCTTTGACGCGCTCGAGACCGCGCGGCACGGCGTCGTTCTGCGGACGCTTGTCCCATTCTTCATACGCGGACGACAGTCGACGCGCGAGTTCCTTCTCGCGCGTCGATTCGCTCGCGTGTCCGGCGGCGGCAAGCGCCGCGCCAAGAACATAGTGCGCGTCGCCGTCTGCGGGACTTCTTCGGAGCGCTTCACGCAACCAGTAGACGGCCGCCTGCGGATCGTGATCGAGCCAGTAGGCGTATCCCAGATTGAAGAAGTAGTCGGGCTCGGTGGCGTCCGACTCGCGCGCCTTGTTGAAGTAATAGGTGGCCACACCAGTTGCAGGTGTCGCGCCGCGGCGAAGTTGGACGACACCGAGATTGTTCAGTACGGCGGGCGTGGGTCGCGCATCGGCCAGCGCCTTGAGCGTGGCAAACGCGTCGTCGTGCCGCTTGAGATTCAGCTGCGACAGGGCTTCGCGGAAACGTGCACGGCGGGACAACGGCGAGCTGCTGGCGACGCCGTTGGCAGCGGCGAGCGCGCGCGCGTGTTCGCCCTGGTTGTCGAACACCTCCCAGAGCGCGATGCGCGCGCGATCGAGCGTCGCATCTGACTTGAGCGCAGCGTCGAGGTAGGTCACGGCGGTCGCGGGCGTTTCGGCCAGCAGTCCTTTGATGTAGTTCTCGAAGGCCGCGACGGGCGGGTGCGTGTGCTCGACGTCCGCAGACGTACGGGCCGAGTCTGGTGCGACCCGTCTGGCCACTCGCTCGAAGAGCGTGAACAGGTCCGGAAGCGGACCACGTTCCGTCACGTCTGCCTGCACCTTGGCGGCCTCGAGCGCAATGGAGCGCGCGCTGATGACGATGGTGTCGCCGTCCATGGTGAGAGTGCCGACCACGATTTGCGTGGCGCGCACAAGCTGACCGATCCGAATCATCGTGGCGTCGGTGAGCGACGCAGCCGGCGGCACCTGCAGCCGTTCGAAGGCTTCGCGCCGTTCCTCGCGCGTAATGGCGCCTGCACCGAGGACGTTCAGGTCGTCGGCGATCAGGACCGACGCCGCTTCGCCCAGCCACACGATGCGGCTGTCTCGCGACACGTTCTCGAACGGCATGACCAGAATGCGAGCAATTGCAGGCTGCGCGGTCAGCGGGCGCGGCAGCACCAGCATGGACGCCAGCACGGCAACAGTCATTACGCTCGTTCTCATGCGTCCTCCGCCTGGCTCAGTTGCAGGTCTTCCGGCTGGCTCACGGTCTGCCCGACACCGAATGCCACGCGAAGCTCGCACGCGGCGTCGCCAACCGCCCGGCAAGACGAGATGGAGACGGAGGCCGGCTGCGCGAACTGCAGCGACATTCGTTCGAACACCGAGGAGTAGAACACACACAGTGGTTGGGCAACGGGTCCACGAACCTCGCAAAAGACCGAGTCTCGGACCAGCACCCGCGCGGTGCCCCTGCTAATCCGCCACGAGACGGTGCTGCCGACGAAACTCATACGGACCAACGCCGAGGCGCGCCGTAGCAACACGCGGCGACGAATGCTCTTCGGCAGCCGCGCGATCCAGCGGCGTCGCAGGGGCGGCATGGCCGCCACGGTCCATTCGACGGCATACTCCCCCGCCTTGCCGGCGACGACTCCGTAAGCATCGCCTTCCTGCCTGAGAAAACTCAGGACCGCATAGAGCGGCGCCAGTCCGATCGTGCCGTCCCGCAACCCCTCCGGGGTGAGCCAGCTCTCGTAGAACGCCAACCGCATCGGAAGAATGTCGGCGATCGCCTGATGGAGACTCGCGACCAGGACTCGGCCGACGCCGCTTTCTCGCATGGTTCAGACCGGGGCTGCTACTAAGATCACGGAAAGATGACGAGCGCAGCCATCCTCTGCGGCGGACACGCGCGACGACTTGGTGGACAGGATAAACGCCGCCTGCTCGTTGGCGGACGAACGATTCTGACGCACCAGCTCGAGGCGCTCGGTCCATGTGTCAGCCGCATTTTTGTCGTGGGCGGCGTCAGGCCGGCACCCGAAGAGTGGCTGGGTAACACGGCTGTTCAAGCGGTACCCGATCGCGTCGCGGAGCGTGGCCCGCTTGGAGGGCTTGACGCGGCGCTCGACGCCGCTGGCAACGACGCCGTGCTGCTGCTCGCATGCGATTTGCCGTATGTCACCACCGCGCTGCTCTCTCATCTGATTCGTGTGTGCGACGGTGCGGACGCGGCCGTGCCGCGAACCGAACGCGGCTATCATCCCTTGTGCGCCGTCTATGCCCAGTCGTGCGCAACTGCGGTGCGGCACCGACTGGAGCACGGTATGTTGAGGATGCGTGACCTGCTCGGCGACCTGCGAGTGCGAACCGTCGAACTCGAGGAACTGAGACGGTACGGCGCGCCGGAGCGTCTGCTGGCGAACATCAACACCTACGCGGATCTGGACGCACTCGGCTCGCTGAGCCACTAAACTGTAATCATATTACGAACACACCGCGCATCCGGGTCTGTCCGGAGTGTCTGCTTTCGTCCGTTATCGGCACATGATTGTTGCGATTCATCGACAGGTCCACCACGCCGTCAGCGAGGCAATTCGCTCGAAGTACGCGCTGACGGAGATCCCCGCGTTCGTCATCGAGACTCCGCCCAATCGGTCGCTCGGCGACCTTGCGGTCACGGTAGCCTTCCAGCTCGCACGCACGCTCCGCAAAGCGCCGAAGGTGATCGCGCAGGACATTGCGGATGCCATAGACGGGCTGCCCGGTGTGGCTCGTGTGGTTGCCACACCGACCGGTTACGTGAACCTGTTCCTGGAGCGTCCGACGTTTGTCCTCGACCGCGCGGCCGGCCGCGCCTCAGGGGTCACCGTCGTCGAGGGCAAGACCGTCGTCGAGCACACGGCGATCAATCCGAACAAGGCCGCACACGTTGGCCATCTGCGGAATGCGGCGCTTGGTGACACACTCGCACGGGTCCTGCGGTTCCGGGGTACGCCTGTCGAAGTCCAGAACTACATCGACGACACCGGTGTTCAGGTGGCCGATGTCATCGTGGGCTTTCGGGAACTCGCGCGCCACACGCTCGCAGACGTGCGTCACATCGCCGAGACCACGCGCTTCGATTACTTCTGCTGGGACCTCTACTCCCAAGTCACTGAGTGGTACGACCAGGACAAGGCCAGGCTCGAGATTCGAGCGCGCGCGCTGCACGACCTCGAACACGGCGGGAACGAGACCGCCGACATGGGCGCGGTCATCGTGAACCGCATTGTGCGAGCGCACCTGCGGACGATGGCGCGCTTGAACATTGGCTACGACCTGCTGACGTACGAAGGCGACATCCTGCGGTTGAAGTTCTGGGCGCATGCCTTCGACATCCTCAAGGCGCAAGGCGCGGTCTTCCTGCAGACCGAGGGCAAGCTTGCCGGCTGCTGGGTCATGCGAATCGACGAAGGCAAGGCGGACGCCGCGGCTGTCGATGGCGAGTTGGACGAGGAGTCGCGCGAAAAGGTGATCGTTCGCTCCAACGGCGTCGTGACGTACGTCGGCAAGGACATCGCGAACCAGTTCTGGAAATTCGGGCTTCTCGGCCGCGACTTCCGCTATCACCGCTTCGAGGACCACGGCGGCAACCACACACTGTGGGCGACGACCTCAACGGAGGGCGAAGCGTCCGGAGTGCCACGGTTTGGTGGCGCCTCGCGCATCTACAACGTCATCGATTCGCGGCAGATGTATCTGCAGGCGTTGCTGTCGCAGGCGCTCCGTACGCTCGGACATCCGACTGAAGCCGAAAACTCCATCCACTTCTCGTACGAGATGGTGGCGCTGTCGCACGCAACCGCGCGGGAGCTTGGCTACCCGGAAGATCCTGATGAGGACAGGAAGCCGTTTGTCGAAGTGTCGGGCCGCAAAGGCCTCGGCGTGAAGATCGACGATTTACTCGACGTACTCGAAGCGAAGGCGTCTGCCGAAGTGGCTCGACGGAACGAGAGTTTGAGTCCAGACGAGTGTCAGCGCATTGCGTCGCAGATCGCCATCGCGGCCATTCGCTACTTCATGTTGAAGTTCTCCCGCGGCAAACTGATCGTGTTCGACATGGAGGAGGCGCTCAGCTTCGAAGGAGAGACGGGACCATACCTCCAGTACGCCGTGGTTCGAGCGAATAACATCTTCAACCGACTCGCCGAGCGTGACGGCGTCAGCGAACAGGCGGTGCTGGAGCGCCTGGCGAACGCTGCGCACGACGAACTCGCGCCTTCGGCCGAACCGGACGCTCACGACTTGTGGGCGCTTGTGTTCGAAGCGTCGCGCCTGGACGACATCGTCGAGCAGACCGTCCGGGCGCTCGAGTTCTCCCTGCTGGCCAAGTACGCTTTCGGGCTGGCACAGCTCTTCAACGCGTTCTACCACCGTTATCCGATCCTCAACGAAGAGGACTCGGGCCGGCGCATGTGGCGGGCGGCGGGTGTCGCGTACTTTCGGGCGCAGCTTACGAGTGCGCTCGATCTCATGGGCATCACGGTGCCCGGGCGGATGTAGCCATGGCTCTCATTTCGGTGACCAACTGCAACAAGATCGAAGACTACAAGCAGGCAGTGCAGCACGCAGGCGGCGAAGTTCGCATCGTCGAGCTGGGAATGGACGCTGCCCACGCCCTCGAGGGCACTGATGGACTGTTGCTGACGGGCGGCGACGACATGGCCCCCTCACGTTACGGCGAACCTCCGCATCCAACCGTTGTGGAGGTCGCGCCGGAACGAGACGACTTCGAGATCGCGCTCATTGCGGAAGCGCGCCGCATCGGCATGCCCATTTTCGCCATCTGCCGCGGCGTGCAGGTGCTGAACGTGGCGTGTGGCGGAACCCTGGTGCAGGACATCCCTTCGCAGATCGGCAACGCCCTCAACCACGCGTTCAAGGTGCCACCGCATACCTCGTTCGAGTACGCGCACGACATCTGGATGGAGAACGACTCGCTGCTCGCTCGCCTCATGCAGGAGCGGCTGAACGGGTCCGACTCGGTTGCCGTCAACAGCCGGCATCACCAGGCGATCAAGGAACTCGCGCCTGGCTTCAGAGTCGTCGCAACGGCACCCGACGGCATTATCGAAGCGATCGAGGATCCGAAGGTGCCCTTCTGCCTCGGCGTCCAATGGCATCCCGAGAATTTCTGGCGCACGGGTGAGTTCCGCCCGCTGTTCGAAGGGTTCCTCGAAGCCGCAGCCAAGCATTAGAGGGGTCAATGTCATGACGCACCTGCGGCGCCCCGTCCTCACGTTCTTCGCCGTGGTACTCGTGTTGTGTCTGACCGGAACGTTCTCGGCCACAGTCCGCGCCGCTGACCCGCTCCGCGTGGTGCTGCTCGTGGACTCGAGTACGAACATGGCGACCATGCTCACGGAGTTCCGCGCGGGCCTGCGTTCGTTCATCGAGAACATCCCGGACGACGTCGAGGTTGCGCTCATCAGCACCGGCGGGCAACTGCGCGTGCGCCTGGCACCGACGAGCGACAAAACGCGAATGCAGGAAGCCGCGTCGAAGTTCGCATCGGACGGCGGTGCCAACTCGTTGCTCGACACGCTGCTCGAAAGCGACAAGCGATTCCTCAAGCCGGCTGGCGACCGTCGCCCTCTGTTCGTCGTGCTCACGACCGATCAGCCGTTGCTCGGTGAACCGCCCGTCTATGCCTACAACGCGTTCGTGAAGGATTTCCTGCTGCGACGAGGCCGAGCGCACGGCATCGTGATTCGCGGGACGAACTCAGGACTGATTTCTCAAGTCGTGGAAAACCTGACGTCGAACACCGACGGTATCTTCCAGGTCATGGTGGTCAGCAACTCACTTGCGGTTCGCATGAAGGAAATCGCCGAGCAGGTCGCCGCGCAACAGTGAAAGCGCACAGGGTGCGTTCAGTTGGGGAATTGGTGAATTGGGGAATTGGGGAATTGGGGAATTGGTGAGTGGAAAGCATTGCGACTCACAATTCCCCAACTCGCCAATTCCCCAACTCTCCAACTCCCCAACTCTCCAACTCCCCAACTCTCCAACTCTCCAACTCGCCAACTCGCCCAATTCCCCAACTCTCCAATTCCCCAGCTCTCCAATTCCCCAGCTCTCCCATTTCAGCGCAGACGGAACGTGGCCACCGACTCTACGTGTGGCGTGTTCGGAAACAGGTCGAAGGCTTCCACCCGCTCGAGCGAGTAGCTCGCATCAACCAGTTGCCTGGCGTCCCTGGCCAACGTGGCCACGTCGCAGGACACATACACGATCGTTGACGCACCCATCCCAAGGGCGCCGTGCAACGCTTCCTTCGACATGCCAGTCCGAGGCGGGTCGACGATGAGGACCGATGGCGGTTCGTGGCGCGATGCGACGAACGCTTCCACCGATTGATGGACGGCCGACACGTGGCCGTCGGTGTAAGCGGTGTTGGAAGCGGTGTTGGAGGTGGTGTTGGAAGCGGTCTTCGACGCGGCATTGAAGGCCAGGTCGTTGGCTCCCGTCGGATCTCCCTCAACGGCAGTCACGCGCGCGCCTCGAGCTCGCGCTGCCGCAACCGAGAACAATCCCGTTCCCGCGTAGAGGTCCACGACGTGGTCGCCCTCCGCCACATGCGACACCACGTGCGACACCAGAGACGGCAGGAGGAATCGATTGCCCTGGAAGAACGCCAGGACATGGCGTCGGAGACGGATCTCGACATCGCCGATTGGGAGCGCGTCCACGACGTGTGCATCGCCCATCACCACAGCGACGCGTGCGACGGCGGTCGTCGGACTCCAGACAGTCAGACCTGTCAAGCCGTCTGACAATCCAAGTCCGCTCAGCTCTCGAGGAGCCGCAGCCGTGGTCCGCTCGAGATGCACGACGCGCTGCGACGCATCGAGGTTCTCCGACACGTCGATTTCGCGCACACCCGCCATGCCGAGCGACCGCAGGCCGGCTGCCAGTCGATCGAGCACGTCGCACGTGTCATCTCGAAGCTGTCGTGTGGGTCTCGCCTCGCAGATCTGGTGCGTGCCTTCTCGAAAGAAACCGATCCGGCCTTCTCGCACATGCAGCCTCGCCCGCATGCGATAGCCGGCCTCCGGCGATCCCGACACCACGGCTGCAGAAGGCAGCGCGAGATGGCCGATGCGTGCGAAGGCGTCCTGGATCACCAGCGACTTGATTTCGAGCTGACGGGCGTAGGTGATATGCGCATACAGGCAGCCGCCGCACAACGGATCCGCATCAACCGCACGCCGGTCGTCGGAGGCCTGCTCGATCGCAACCACGTCGGCGTATGCCACTCCACGCCCGACTCGCTCGATGCGGGCACTGACCTGCTCGCCGGGAATGGCGCCCAGAACCAGCACGACTTGTCCGTCGACACGCGCGATCATCCGCCCGCCAGCGGCCGGCTTCTCGATTCTCAGCGGGAGTATCTGCCCTGGCGTCAACATGGGATCGCGATCAACTGAACGCAACGACTGGCAAACCGACCAGATCGCGAAGTGCGTGGGTGCTCGCGCGCTCGACGGCGCGCTCGAACGCATCGGGCGCCATCGTTGCGCGGAACGACGCGAGGTCGTTCAACGCCGCTCGGCGGGCTGACTCGACCACGTCGGCATGAACGCTCGACCGAACCAGTGAGACCAGTTCGTTGTCGAGCTGCTCGAGCCGTGCGAGCAGGGCCCTTCGCTCGTCGCCTCGCACCCCACCGCTTCGTGCGCGTGCGGCATCGAGTTCCGCCGACACCGCGTCGAGCACCGCGTCCGCAGAGTCGGCCAGGGCGCCGGTCGCTCGCAGAGAGCTCAGGCGACCGAGCACCCGCTGCAAATGATCCGGCAGGGACGGTCCGTGTCGGCGGATGGGCTCGACGCCGGCCGCGCTCGCATCAGCAGCTGGCGACACAGCGGTCACGCCAGTCGCGCGTCGCCACGCATCGAACACATCGAGCACGTCTGCCTCGCAGAAATCGATCTTCACAGGGCGACGTCGGGGACCCTTTCGCAGGTGTCGCTCGAAGTAGCGATCGATTCCGCCCATCGCCACCTTCAGCGGCACGCCCCTGGCGGCCCAACTCGAAACGACCTCGAATGACGGCCCTACGATCCGAATCAGGTGACCGTCGTTCTTGCGGCACAGATAGGTCTCGAGATCGCGGCAGTAGTCCGCCACGTCGACAGTTGATGGCATGACCGGCAGACCGTCAGGCGCGCGAAGCCGTCTGGTTTCGCTCCCAGACGATACGAAGCCCCTGGAGGGTCAACTCGACGTCCACATGTTCGAACAACCTGGTCTCGGGGGCGATCACCACTGCGAGGCCACCGGTTGCCACACAGATCGAGTTGCCTCCCAGTTCGACATCCATTCGACGAACCAGCCCCTCGACCATGCCGACGTACCCGAAGAACAGGCCCGACTCCATGGCGCCAACGGTTGTCCGCCCAATGACGGTTTCTGGTTTTCGCACTTCGATGCGCGGCAAGCGGGCCGCGCGTTGAAACAGCGCATCCGCCGAAATGCTGACGCCGGGACAGATCGCGCCGCCCAGGTACTCGCCCACGGCGCTGACCGCATCCAGTGTGGTCGCCGTGCCAAAGTCGCAGACGATGAGCGGGCGACCATTGCCGCCGTATTGATCGAACGCCGCGATCGCATTCACGATGCGGTCTGCACCAACTTCTGAGGGGTTGCTGTATCGAATAGGCATGCCGGCGTTGGTCGCGGGATCGACGACCAGCGGCTTGCGGAGGAAGTCCTTCCACAACATGCCGACGACAGTGTTGGTCAGCGGGGGCACAACCGAGCCGAGCACGATGCCCTCGATCTGGGAGCGGTCGATGCGACTATTGGCGAAGAGTCCGCCGACCGACAGTCCGAGTTCGTCGGCTGTCCGGTCGCGCACCGTCTGGAGCCGCCAGCTCCGTATCAGCTCGTCTCGCTCGAATACCCCGAGCACGATGTTGGTATTGCCAACGTCAATGGCTAGCAGCATGCAGTCCCCAGCGCACCTCTCCGGCTACGATCCGCTCGAGCGTGTCACCGCTCCGCACGAGCAGCGCGCCCATGTCGTCGATTCCTTCGGTGATGCCAGATCGCACGCCCGACGCTGAATCCCACTCGACCTTCGCCCCGCGGCTGCCAAACGACCGCGTGCGCCACGCGTCGAGAATAGCATCGAAGCGACCAGCAATCAGGTCGTCGTACCGCACCGCAAGCGCGACCAGCGATTCGGCGCACAGCAGCGCGCGATCGACGCCGCGACCGAGCTCGGACTCGAGCGCCGTGACACGGTCTGCGAGATCAGGCGGGAATGCTGCCGCGCCAACGTTGATGCCGTAGCCGAGCACGACTGCGCGCAGGCCGCTGGCTGAAGGTTGCGCGACTCCTTCCGCGAGAATGCCCGCGAGTTTTCTGCGGCCGACCAGCAGATCGTTCGGCCACTTGATGCTCGGTGCGAGTCCGGTCACGCGCTCGACAGCCTCCGCCAGCGCGACGCCTGCCGAGAGCGTCAACAGACTCACCGCGCGCTCTGGCGAGAACCTCGCTCGCGACGGCGCGAGGATGACGGAGACATACAGACCAGCCCCTGGCGGCGAAAACCAAGTGCGTCCACGCCGGCCCCTCCCAGACGTCTGCGCATCGGCAATGACGACGGCACCTTCGTGGCCACCGTCAATAGCCAGCGTCGCTGCCACGTCATTTGTCGATCCGACGGTCTCGAAGTACAGCACGCGCCCGGCAAGCGCACCGAGACGGTCGCGGCACCCGTCGAGTGCTTCGGCAAGGTCTGACGGAAGCGGCTGATGTCGAGCAGGCACGAAGGTAGGTCTCAGAAAGGCTCGATCTCGAAGCTGATGTCCACAGCGGGCGCGGAGTGCGTCAGCGCGCCGGCCGAGACGAAGTCGGCTCCGGTTGCGGCCAGTTCAGACAGACGATCGAGAGTGACACCGCCGGAGATTTCGATCTTCGTGCGCCCCGCTGCGCGTCGCACCGCCTCTCGAACATCGGCGATCATCATGTTGTCGACGAGCACGATATCTGCGCCAGCAGCGAGAGCTTCGTCGAACTCGACGAGCGACTGCACTTCGACTTCCAGCCGAAGGTCGGGTCTCGTCGCACGGCACTTCGCAACGGCGGCGGCGACCCCGC
>JBEBGB010000535.1:0-3834 GCA_040081675.1 Vicinamibacterales bacterium | reverse complement strand
TCGTCACCCATCGTCGCTGGCAACAGCGTCTTCGTCACGTCACAGATCGGTTCGGGCATCAGCCGCCAGGGACCTCGGCTTGCGCAGGGCGATCCGGGTCGCGCGGGCGAGCACTCGATCGGGACGGCCGGCGCAGGTGACAAGGTGTTCTTCGTCGTGGAAGCGTTCAACCGGACCACCGGACGGCGGTTGTGGCAGTACCGAGTGGAGGCGGCGACACCGCTGCCCACCGTGCACGACAAACACAACCTCGCCTCCCCGAGCCCGGTGACCGATGGCCAGCTTGTCTACGCGTGGTTCGGCAACGGCCAGCTGGTCGCCATCGACATGAACGGCAGGCTCGCGTGGCAGCGTCACCTGGGGCAGGAGAGCTCCCCCTTCGACATCAACTGGGGCCACTCGAGCTCGCCGACGTTGTACGAGGACGTGCTGATTCTGCTGTGCGATCACGAGCCCGCGTCCTATCTCCTCGCCGTCGACAAGAAGACGGGCCGGAACAAGTGGAAGGCCGATCGCGGCAAGGGTCGGCAGTCCTACACGACGCCGTTCGTCGTGCAGACGCCCGCCGGCGCCGAACTCGTGGTCAATTCCAGCGAGCGCGTCGACGCCTACGATCCGCGAAACGGCACGTTGCTGTGGCATGTGGGCGGGTCGAACCAGTTTCCGATCCCTGTGCCGACCTTCAACGACGGCGTCATTTACATGTCGCGCGGGTACCGCAGTGGACCTTACATGGCGGTCAGGCCCGGCGGCCGCGGTGATGTGTCGGCGTCGCATGTGCTCTGGCAGGTCCCGACCGGCGCGCCCTACATCTCGTCACTGGTGTATGACGCCGGTCTCCTGTACATGGCTAGCGACGTCGGCGCGATCTCGGCGATCGACGCTGCGACCGGACGACGGATCTGGCAGGAACGGGTCAATGGTCTGTTCAGCGCATCGCCGGTTGCAGGAGACGGGAAGATCTATTTCGCGAGTGAGACGGGCGAAGTCATCGTGGTGCGTTCGGGCCGTCAGCCGCAGGTTATCGCCCGCAACGATGTGGGTGAGCGGCTCATCGCGTCTCCAGCTATTTCGAACGGGCAGATCTTCTTGCGTAGCGACGGCGCGTTGTTCGCGGTTGGCCAGCCGCGCGAATAGCGCGGGCGGTGAGAAGGCGACGAGTTGGCCGTGACGATGCGCGTTACTGCTGCGTGGCGGCAGTGCGCTTCCGATGAGTGTTGAAGAACTCGAACGCGTCCACGAAATTCGGCGCGACGACGCTGCTGTGGTTCCCGCCGGGTACCTCGACATAAGTAACCTCGATTCCCAGCTCCTTCGCCTTGGCGACCATCGCGCGCGATCCCTGCACGCTCACGGTGGGGTCGTTGTCGCCGTGCACGACGAACTCTGGAATATGCCGGATCCGCTCCAGCGTCGCTGGTTGGCCCGAGCCGGAAAACGGCGCGATCGCCGCCCAGATCTCAGGGTACTTGGGAGCGATGCGCCACGTGCCGATGGCACCCATCGAGTGACCGGCCAGATAGATCCGGCTTTCGTCTATCTTGTACTGCTGCCGCACGAGCCGCAGTACCTCCATCACGTCGGCTTCGCTCCGCTCCTGCACACGCTTCGTCGCAGGATCCGCCGGTGGCGTGCCGAGCCCCCATCCGTAGGATCCGTCCACGCGATACCCGAGTGGCGCAGCGACAATGTAGCCGTGACGTTCCGCGAGCGGCGGGAAGGCTTTCTCGTAACCATCGAAGAAGGAGTCCTCGGTGCCACCCAGTCCGTGAAGCGCGACGATCAGCGGATACGCACGCGTGCCGTCGTAGGTGGTTGGCACATACATCCGATACGGCATGATCTCGTTGGCCGCGTCGAGACGGTAGTGGCGCTTGAAGTCACCGGTCTTGCCTGCGAACGGACGGGTTCGTGACTTGACGGCCGCCGCCACCGCCAATGCCGCGTTGAAGTCGCGGTCGGGATCGAATGTCCGCAGTTCGAGCGCACCGCGGTTGACGTGCCTCATCCGATCGACGGGATACAGAATGTCGGCCTTGACGTCGGCAGGTGCGCGTGCAGCCTCGGCCTCGAGCGCAGTCACGAGCGCATCCAATCCCTTTCTGACGCTCACGTTCAGTGAAGTGGTACCGAGCAGCCGACTTCCATCGGACAACTCCGTCGTCAGCTGATAGGCACCGTCTGCCACGTCGTGTAGATCGAGCTCCACTTCGAACGGTACGTCCCGAAGGTCGCGGGCGACACCGTCGAAGGTGCCGAGGTCCTTCACGATTGCGCCGGGTTGTTGCGGCTGGCCAGCAGCCACAGCGCCCGGGCGCTGCCGCAGCCGCATGTGCGCCGTCAGCGGCTGCTCGAGTGGCAGGTTTGGCGTGTAGATCTGTTCCAGCCGTACTTCGTACGGTGCGCCGGAATCGACCACGACCTTCTCGGATCGGATGACCACCGATGTCGAGAACTCCAATTCGGGCGTCCATGGGCGACCAGCCAGAAGCGTCGTGCCCTTTGCCAGGAGGCGGCGGACATCGCCCGTCCGCCCGAGACGGGAGGCTTCAGCCAGTTCGCGATCGACCGTGTCTATTTGCGCCTTCAGCTCTCCCTCGGGCTTTACCGTTGCCTTCCGGGTGTTGTACCCGACCCGCAGCGAAGACAGGCTTGTTTGTGCCTGTGCGAAAACAGTGGAGGGGGCGACGCCAATGACGATGGCAAACAGGAGTGCCTTTCTCATGCCCGCATGCTACACGAGAAGACACGCCGTGCACCCGACCCTATGGCACCAGCATTCTGATCATGCCGTCCTGGCGCGACGTGATGAACAGCTCGCCGTCACGACTTCGGCCGATGTGCAGGTCGGCGCGAGCAACGGTCGCACCCATGGTCTTGGTCACCAGTTCCTGGAAGCTGACATTGGTCCGAGTGCCTCCGGCATCCTTCACGTAGAGCTGAATTTCCTCGACTGGCGCCACGGTCTGCGGCACGCCGTCGTCGGCCTTCTTGAGCGCGGCGACGTCGGCCGCGAAGAGACGCCCGCGCAGGACATCGCCGAACACGAACTTGCCGCGCAGCGCGGCAATTCGTCCGTGATACGTAAACCCGTCAGTGACCGCGTTGCCCTCGTCGTGGTCGTAGATGGCGACTGGGTAGGTGAAGCCGTCCTTCTGCCGGCCGTCGAGGATCTCCTGCGGCAGCGGATACACCTGGTTGAGCGTTCCGTCCGGGCGCGAGCCGCGGCCGTTGTCCCAGTACCCTTCCCGTTTCATCCACCCGTAGTTCTCGCCGTTGCGGACGATGTTGATCTCCTCGATCTGGTTCATGCCGATGTCGGAGGCAAACATCGTCCCATCGGTGAGGTCCCACGAGAGCCGGTGGGCGTTTCTGAAGCCGTAGGCGTAGATCTCGCCGAGTGTCTTTGGGTCGCCGTCTGCGGCGAACTTGTTCGACGGCGGAATGGTGTAGTCGCCCAGCCCCTTCACGCCGCCCGACACCGACGGACTCCGCGGATCGATGCGAAGGATGGCCGTGATGATGGAGTCGAGCCGCTGCGTCTGCGTGGGATCGTTCGCTCTTGGTCCGCCGCCGTTGCTGAAGCCGTGATCGCTGCCGCTCGTGTAGAGCAGGCCGTAGTCAGCGTCTCCCGGCCGTGCCGTCGGATTGAATTCAACCGCGCCCATCGGATGAGTGAGGTTGTCCACGACGTGGGCTTCCCGCAGAAGTTCACGTCGCTTGCCTTCGAAGGTGGTGGCTGCCGGATTGGTCGCGTGCCACTCGGTGATGACGTTGTGATACGTCACCTCCGCCAGCGTGTAGCCGGGTGGAATGAAGTTCGGTGTCTTCGAA
>JBEBGB010000534.1:0-3847 GCA_040081675.1 Vicinamibacterales bacterium | reverse complement strand
CCGCCCGCCCCTCCTGACCGTCGAGACCCCTGGAAGCCTGCCCTACTCTGCTCCACGCTATGTGTAGTACTTACATCAATGGCTAGATTGCATACGCGACTGAGATTTGTGTCTTCAACTCATGCATTTATGTGAATCCGCAGAAGGTCTGACCGGAGCGTATCTTCCGGTATTTTTGTCGAGCTTCCACTATCGCCAGCGAAGGGAGAGTCTTGTGGCACTGTCCATGCCTAGGAGGGTACCGTCCGCAAATGCGCATCTGCGAGGTGCCTGCATCGCGGAAAAGCAAATGTATTGATGTGAATCGTTTCGACTGCTGAGCTGGTTCAAGTGCCTGCAGTCGAAAGCGGTTCCTTGGTTAGTTGGAGAGCGTTAAATGCTGGACATCGTCGCCCTCGCTTCGGTGCTCTACCTCGCCTTCGGTGCTGTCGTCACGATTCGTCGACGCCGCTTCGGCACTGACAACTCGGTCTTCTCGAGCGTCAGCCGAGAGTGGCTCCTGCACTATAAAACCAACGAACGTCCCGCCCACAACTGACACAGAGCCAGACGCACCCGCTTGCCCGGGTGCTCTTTGGCGGAGTGCAGGTTCCGCGTCAGGCAACGCTTCGACGGTTGTGGTGGAGTTCCTCTGCGCGGGCAAGTGCAACCTTCGTATTGGCGCAAATGTTTGCGGCTCCGACGTGCTGGTGGAAATCGCTCGAGTCCATGAGCGCGGCCGGCTGCGGCTGAGCCCCGCACACGATCAACGCTCGGCCGCTCTTCCTCAGGCCATCCGCGACATCCTCCAGCGCCCGCAAACCGGTTGCGTCCATTGCGGTCACATGTCGCAACTTCAAGATGACGATCTGCGGCAGCGTGTCTGCGCGGTCGGCGACCAGCGTCAGATTCTCCGTGGCCCCGAACAGGAGCGGGCCCGAGACACGGAACACCGTCACGTAGTCCGGCAGCTCCATGTCGTGCAACACGTGCAGTCGGCCCTCTTCGGCATCGTCTTCTGCAACCACGGTCACGCTGGTCGTGCGAGACACCTTGCGGATGAACATGAGCATGGCGAGGATCATGCCCGTCTCGACCGCCACCGTCAGGTCGGCAAGCACGGTCAACCCAAAGGTCACCAGCCACACCGCGACGTCGGCCTTCGGCAGCTTCAGCAGCTGAGGAATCTCGGACCACTCACCCATCTGATAGGCGACCATCAGCAGAATGCCCGCGAGCGCCGCGAGCGGGACGAAGCGCGCCAACGGTGCCGCCACCAGCAGCACGGTGACCAATGTGACCGCGTGGACCATTCCAGCGACAGGAGTACGGGCGCCAGACCGGATGTTCGTGGCCGTTCGCGCAAGCGCACCGGTCGCCGGCAACCCTCCCACGAGGGGCGACACGATGTTCGCAATACCTTGCGCGATCAGTTCGACGTTGGGATTGTGCCGACCACCGCCCATCCGGTCAGCGACAACGGCCGACATGAGCGACTCGACGGCACCGAGCATCGCAATCGTCAGCGCCGGCGAGAGCAGCGTGAGAATCAGGTCCGCTCGCACCTTCGGCACGACGATGTGCGGCAGCGTGCCGGCAATACCACCAAATCGACTGCCGATCGTTTCAACCGGAAGTCCAACGAGCGCGCTTGCTGCGGTGGCGCCCACGAGCACGAGAATGTAGCCGGGAATGCGGCTGCCGAACCAGCGCCACACGACGAGAAACAACAGCGAGCCAAGACCCAGGCCCGTTGCCGACGGCGACCACGTCGCGCCAGCCGCGACAAGGGCGCTCATCTTGGGCAGGAAGTCGGCCGGTACGCTCGCCATCTGAAGGCCGAAGAGATCGCGCAGTTGCGTGCTCGCAATCACAACAGCGATACCGTTGGTGAAACCGACGACCACCGGCTGCGGAATGAACTTCACGGTCGTTCCGAGCCCTGTGGCGCCGAGCACCACAAGCAGCACGCCCGCCATCATCGTTGCCATGAAAAGGCCGTCGATGCCGTACTTCGCGATGATGCCCGACACGACGACGACGAACGCGCCGGTTGGGCCGCCGATTTGAAAGTTGGATCCGCCCAGGGCCGAGATCAGGAAGCCCGTGACGATGGCGCAGTAGATGCCGGCCTGTGGAGAGACCCCGGAGGAAATGGCGAACGCCATCGCCAGCGGCAGCGCCACCAATCCAACAGTGACGCCCGCAACGAGGTCGTGTTGCAGTTGCTCCAACGTGTAGGAGCGGAGTGCGATGATCGACTTAGGTGTCCAGAGATCCATTCCAACGTGCCGGACCGCCCCGCAGAGCGGGGCAAGCGCAGTAGCAGTTCTCGCGAGCGAACCCTCAGGCTGACACGCTCGGGGGCCCGAGGTGCAGCCCCGCTAGAACTCACGTCAGTATAGCGTCCCCGTCACATCGACAACACACGTCGGCCGACTGTATCGGCTGCAACCGAGTGCGCGCGGTCAATCCGCGCGGTTGGCGATTCGCGCCATGAGTTTCTCAATCCGTCCCTGCGCAACGCCCAGGTATTCCTCGAGTTCGTCGTAGACGAACTTGTGTCCGGCATTGATGGCGCGTGTCAACGGCACTTGCGCCTGCTCGTACTCCGCCATCAGATCTGCCCGACGCTGTCGATCGTCAACCCGCTTGATCATCGTGTTCGCGAGCTTCAACTCATCGCGGACGGCGTTGAGACCTTCGTACATCTTCCGTGCATTGATGGCTCGCTGCGCTCGCGGCGCGATCTCCTTCGGTCCATGACACTGCGCACACTGTTTCTCGAGCGACTTCGGCGAGAGCAGTTCGCCGGCCACCGGATCGTGGCAGGTCGAACAGGTCGGCCCGCGGTTGTTCCCCGCCTTCAACAACTGATAGTGCTGACTCTCCTGGAACGCCACAAATGGCCCCACATGACACGTACCACACGTTGCGGGCAGGTTCGCGCGGTAGACCGGACTCTTCTTGTTGCCCGAGCTCAGAATGCCGCGATGAGCGAGACCGGATTCGAACACGGTGCTGTTGCCGCCGTGGCACTTCTCGCAGCCGACATTGTTCTTCGCATGCGGAGAACGGTCCCAGTCGAACAGATGCTCCGGGTTGGGCACAGAGTTCTGGGCAAAATGGCAGTCTGCGCACCGGCTGGTCTGCGCGCCGGCCGGGCTCACGACAAAGAATATGCTGGCGATGAATGCGGTACCAACTACGAGCCGAGTCATGGACCACCCCCCTGCGGATACTCATGGCAAAGGCCGTTCCGGTCGAATTCAGGCCTCTTCGAGCGCAGCCTGCGCCTGAGGTGCCGGGTTTCCGGCAATAGCGCTTTGCTCAACAGGTGCGCGTGGACGCGCTTTGCTCAGAATCGCGGCCTGATTCCCTGGCGCAGTGACGATGCCCGAGGTCAGCGGAGACCTCGGGCATGCATGCGTGGGCCCCTCAGCTCTTCACGCTGAAGCTCAAGCTGACCGAGAGGACGAACGGCGTCGGCACACCATTGAGGACGAGCGGCGAGTAGCGCCACTGCTTCACCGCGTCGACTGCCGCCTGGTCGAGGAACTTCACCGAGCGCAACACGCGAACTGACTCCACCGTGCCATCGGTCGAGACCGTCGCTTCGAGAATGACCATGCCCGTGATCTTCGCGACAAGCGCGAGATCTGGATAGGTCGGCTCGACGCGCTTCACCTGGACCGGGTGCGCCTCGAGGTCCTCGGCGGTGGCCTCGTGGAACGGGAGCCGCACCAGGACCACGTGCTCGCGGTGGTGAGAGGCCGGCACGTCGACGACACCGCCCAGGAGCTCGAGCGGGTGCCGCCCCGGGTCGACGTCCTCGAGCAGCAGGAAGCCCTCGGCGTCGGTCTTGCAC
>JBEBGB010000533.1:0-3847 GCA_040081675.1 Vicinamibacterales bacterium | reverse complement strand
GGCGCCGCTTTCCCACTGCACCTCCATCGGCCGGCCGTCATTGTGTGTACTCCAACTCTCGAGCGCCAGGCCATCGTCAAGCCGCAGTGACACCGGTGGCGCCTGCCAGCCGAGCGTATTGGCAATCCTCGTGTCCGGATCTTCAAAGGTGACGCTGTCTCCAGCCAGACGCAGATTCCTGCCCATCTGCGTGACGATCGCATTGGCGCGAGTGCAGGTCAGGCCGCCCTGATTCGCCGGAGTCGCTGGCGCTACGGCAATGGCTGGTGCCAGGGTCGCAGCCGTTCGCGTTGGTGCACCGGGACCGGGAGTCGCGAATCGATTGGCACTGCGCGCGTAATTGACGCCACCGGCAACCACCAGCACACCGAAGGCCACACCGACGACGTTGCCAAGCGAAAGGCCGCCCACCGCCGCGCCGCTCTTGCCCACGGACGCACCGGCCCTTGACGCCGCCGCCGCGATCGGGCCTGGTGGCGGAAGGGGCTCTCGGAGACCCGGTCCCAACGGGCGCTTCGGGACAGCCTTTTCCGCCTCTTCGATCTTGTTCAGCGCACCGGTCGCCAGCGCAGCGACAACGTTGGCGCCCTTCAAGGTGCCGCCGAGACGCATCATCTCGAACTTGATCTCGTCCATGCTGCGCCCGGTACCGGCGCATGCCTCGGCGACGTCCCATCCGCCGCTGGCTATGTTCTCGGCGACATGGAACCAGTTGGGGTTCTTTGGATCAACGAGATTGACGTACTTCATCCTGCGAGCCTATTGGGCCGCCCACGCTATTGGCAGGTATAGTCCCACTGCATGGCGAAACTGAACGCATCGCCGGCACCGTTGACACCGCCTTTCAGCCGAATGGGTCCGCCGGTGTATTTCAGCGGCGTCTCGGTCCGCCCGGCTGCAGCCTCTCTACTCAGTTGGTCGGTGTCGGTTTTCGTCGATGCGCCGTAACCAAACAGGTACCCCCGACCCTCGCCGAACTCCCATTGCACTTCCATTGCCTTACCGCCCGGTACGTGTGAAGCGCGGCTGATCAGGTTGACCGTTTCACCAACGCGGATCGTTCCGGGTGGTACGTCCCACTCGATCGTATTGGTGACTCCGGTGTCCGGATCATTGAAGGTGATTCGTGTCTCATCCACGCCGATGGCGTTGCCCCTTCGCATCATGGTCGCGAAAGGCTGAGACTTCGTGCAGCTTTGAGGCGGTGTAACCGCCGGCGCGGTGGCCAGCGCGGGTGGCAACGCGGCGGTGGTCTCCGCTGGCGGAGTTCCCGCTGCGAGCGCGTTTGGGGGATCGTTCCGATGTAAGAACTTGTACCCGCCATAGGCGACGGCCGCCACCACCACGAGGCCAACAAGTGCCCAACCGAGGGTCAGTCCTCCGGCGGCGGTGACGGTGCCACCTGCTCCAGCTGTCGCAGCCCCTCCGCCGGCACCCGCAGCAGCGCCAGCCCCGGCAGCGGCGGCGCCGAGCTCGGTGGCCGCCGCGCCACTCGCCATCGCGGCAGCGGTCTCAGCGGCCACGACGTGACGCAAGGCGTTCTTGGCAAGCCCACTGACGACCTGTCGTCCTGTTGCGGCCGCGGCGGTCTCTATGAGCTTGGCCCTGATCGCGGCCTGCGGGAGCCCGGTCATTCGCGAGGCCATGGCGATATCCCACGTACCGGTGGCGATCATCTCAACGACTTTGAACCAGGGTATTGGATTTGGCATGCGTTACTCGGTGGCGCGTGCTCGGTGCCTCGCGTCTCCTCCTTAGCGTGGATTGCGCGGGGTCAGGATGATGTCGCAGCTATTGGGACCGCTGGTATCACAGGGCGGCAGGCCGCCAGTTCCACCACCGACGCGCGGCGGCGATTGCGGCGTTGGGACCACTGCGGGCTGTGATGCCCCACGCACCACGTTCGAGGCGTATTGTGCCCAGCCCAAAAGTGCAGACTTCGCAGGGTCAGGGTTCATCAGTCGAGGCACCTGGGTGATCACGTAGTTGTAGTTGTTGATCAAATGATTGAGTGCGTCGAAGCCGTACCGGTATGTCTGGCCGCGGTACGGATCGGAGTTCATCCAGGCGATTGCCGAGTTGACGGCGCTCGCGTAAGTGGTAACCGCTGCGCTGTCATATCCAAGGCGTAGATAGCGCTCCGCCATGATGGTCAGAACCTGCGCGTCCCTCGCACCGCTCGCCAACTGGTACGCCTGGTTGTAATAAGGCAGTGCGCCCTGTGGATTGCCGTTTATCCAGACGGCGTCTCCCTGGCTGACCAACTGGCCGGCCGTTGCGCTCTGCGAGGAGGTTTGGGCGCCTTGGCCGCTCACGTATTGGCTCGCAATCAGGCACCACGCAGCAAGAAGGATGATTCGTCGCCTGATTCTCATCGTGTTTTCTCCAAGAGCTGCCGGAGGATATCGCCACGACGCGCGTCGGTCAACCATATGCGTTCCGTCGTTTCGGCAAATTTGAGCAATTCTCGGCTCGTGCGTGCTGTCGGCGCGCCGGGCAGAACGCGCTCGATTTCGGCGGTCATAGTCGGCGGCTTCACAGACGTGTCTACAATGTGGCCGCGCGCTGGCAGCGGGCGCTCTGGAGGCGGACGATGAAGCCACGCATTCTGATCGCGTTACTGGGCGTGATGCTGGCGGCCTGTGGCAGGCGTGACGCGCCGGCGCCGGCTTCCGCAACGCAGGCGCCTACTCCGACAACCCGTTCCCCTGCCGCAGCGTCGGCCAGCGCGTCATCCCTCGAGACCGTTGAGTCCGTGAACGCGCGGCTGCGGCGCCAGCTGCGCAGCGGCAAGGCGGACACGACCGTCATTGCGCAGCTCTTTGCGATCGAGGTCGCACCGCTGCCCGGCGTCACACCGCCCGCGGGGCGAGTCGAGGACAAGTTCGAGGGCACCGACGCGGCGCTGCGCCTGGAGAGCGTGTGGTTGGAGTTGACGCCGGAGCAGCGCACGGTTGCGGCCCCCTATCTGGGCCTGGCGCCGTTTCCTGACGCCAAACGCCAGCTTCCACCCTTCAACATGAAGCCCTTCGCGCCCCCGGCCGCCGCGACGCGCGCGCTGCGATCGAATCCCGCCTTTGGTCCTCGGCTGGTGGAAGCGGGATTCCTGTTGGTGCCGGGCCCGCCGCAGACGACGGAGGACAAATATCGCACCTACTTTCAGGGCATCTACAAATGGGCCAATCAGGCCATCGCGGGACTGACTGGTGCGAGTGCACTCAGCGACACGTTCGAGCTCGACTTCTTCAACGACCCGGCGGACGCATGGGTGATCACCTCTGACTTCGAGTTCCTGTGTGCAGACCCGACCGTCGACTGGCTGACCACGCCAGTGGCGAACTGTCGCGTGGCCGATGGCAACGGCGGCCGCAAGGCGGGCGACACGATCGATCTGCAACGTCGCCGCAGGAACTGCCATTCGTTTATCAACCTGGCGAAGTTCAACGGCCAGGACGAGGGGACCATCGTCTCGGTCATCACTCACGAGGTGTTCCACTGCTATCAGCAGCACGCGGTTGGCAGCGCTGCGGAAGTGAACCAGGTGGCGTCCTGGCTCGGGGAAGGCCAGCCGACGTGGGTGCAGGCCAAGCTGGTCTCGGGCGCGGTCTATCCGGCACTGACCCAGCACTGGGTCACGTATGTCAGCACGCCGAAGGGGCGCCTGTTCGATCGCAGTTACGACGCGCTCGGTTTCTTCGGTCACCTTGGCGACGTGACCGGCGACTCCGATGTGGCCACGCACCTGATATCTGGCTTCCAGGCGGGCGTCGGCAACAGCGGAAGCGCGTACCATCACCTGACCGGCGCCAATGAGGACGCGGTCGTGGACCGCTGGGGCTCGAGCTAC
>JBEBGB010000532.1:0-3848 GCA_040081675.1 Vicinamibacterales bacterium | reverse complement strand
CCGCCTGGCCTTCTCGGCCCTCCCGGCCGTTCTGGCCCTCCGGGCCGTCCCGCCCTATGATCATCCCGTGCGGATTGGCATAGACGCCCGCAAATTGCACGATTTCGGCATCGGGACCTACATCAGGAACCTGCTGCGTGAACTCGCGCGCCTGGATCAGGAGAGCGACTTCGTCTTGCTCTGCAGACCAGACGATGCGGGCGCGATTCGTGCGCTCGGCGAGAATTTTCGTCCGGTCCTTGCGCGCGCCGGCAATTACTCGGTCACTGAACAGCTCACGATCCCACTCTTGCTCAGGCGAGAAGGGGTCAGTCTCTTCCATGCCCCGCACTACGTGCTGCCGCCGCTGGTGCATTGCCGGTCCGTGGTCACCATCCACGACTGCATTCACCTGATGTTCCCGCAGTACCTGCCGAACCGCATGGCGCTCGGTTATGCGCGTGCGTCGATTGCGATGGCCGCACGCCGCGCCACGCGGGTCATGACCGTGTCGGAAAGCTCGAAGAAGGACATCATGCGCTTCTTCGGCACCGACCCGTCGAAGATCGACGTCATTTACAACGCGTATGACGAACGCTTTGGCATCGAGCCGAACGCGGACGCTGTCGAGCGTGTGCGCGAGCGGTACCAGCTGCACGATCAGTTCGTGCTCTACGCTGGAAACGTCAAGCCCCACAAGAATCTCGAACGACTGATCGAAGCGTTTCGCATCGTGCGCGACCGTGGGCTCGACCACGTGAAGCTGGTGCTGATCGGCGACGACATCTCGAAGTACGCCTCGTTGCGCCGGGCGGTGCATCGGCATCAGCTGCACAAATACGTGCGCTTCCTCGGCTACTTGCACGAAGACACACTCGCGGTGATGTATCGCCTCGCCAGCGTCTTCGTCTTTCCATCGTTGTACGAAGGGTTCGGCCTTCCGCCGCTCGAAGCCATGGTGAGCGGCACACCGGTCGTCACCTCGAATGTGTCGTCGCTGCCGGAGGTGGCCGGTGACGCTGCGGTCCTTGTCGATCCATACGATCCAGAGGCGATTGCCGACGGCATTCACCGAGTGCTGACGAACGACCAATTGAGACTGGAGCTTCGCCAGAAGGGCCTTGCGCGCGCCCGGCAGTTCTCGTGGGAAGCGTCGGTCCGTCGCGTGCGCGAGATCTATGGTGAGGTGGCCAACGCCCCCTTCGCGACGCCCGCGCTGGTGCCATCCAATCCGCCGTCCGGTCCACCGGCCGGAGTGTCGCGACCGTGAAGCTCGCGTTGGTGCATGACTGGCTCACCGGGATGCGCGGCGGCGAGAAAGCCCTCGAAGTGGTGTGCGAACGATTTCCGGACGCCGAGCTCTTCACGCTCGTGCACGTGCGCGGCACGGTCTCACCGGTCATCGAACGTCGGCGAATTCACACCTCTTTTGTTCAGCACCTTCCTGGTGCGGGACGGTTCTACCGGCACTACCTCCCCCTCTTTCCGACTGCGATCGAAGGGTTCTCGTTCGATCGCTTTGATCGCGTGTTGAGCTTGAGCCACTGCGTCGCAAAATCGGTGGTTGTCCCAGGGGGCGTTCCACACCTGGACTACTGTTTCACCCCGATGCGGTACGCCTGGGATCAGTTCGATGCCTACTTCGGACCTGAGCGGTTAGGGGCCCTTCGCAGCGCGGTGATGCGACCCGTCATGCGCCGCCTGGCCCGATGGGACAAGGAAACCGCAGGGCGCGCCGACCGCTATGTGGCTATTTCTCATTACGTTGCGGGCAGAATTCACCGATACTATGAGCGCGTGGCTTCTGTCGTCTATCCGCCCGTCGACACCGACTTCTACTGTCCGGACGACAGCACGCCCGAACCCTTCGCGCTCGTCGTGTCTGCGCTGGTGCCGTACAAGCGCATCGAGGTCGCCATCGACGCCTGCGAGCGCGCCAAGGTTCCACTGAAGATTGCGGGCGACGGTCCGGAGCGACGCACGCTCGAGACGCACGCCCGGGGCCGAGCCGAGTTCCTCGGACGCGTGTCGAACGACGACTTGCGCGCGCTCTATCGACGCGCGAGGGTTGTGTTACTAGCTGGCGAGGAAGACTTCGGGATCGTCCCGCTCGAAGGCATGGCCTGCGGCCGGCCCGTGGTGGCGCTCGGTCGCGGCGGAGCACTCGAGACCGTTGTGCCGGGAACGGGTGTGTTGGTCGACGACATGTCCGTCGACGGGTTTGCCGGCGCCATTGCAGAAGCCATGTCCACACGTTTCGATGCTGGCGCCATTCGTGCCCACGCCGAGCAGTTTGGACGTGAACGGTTTGGAGACGAGCTCGAAGCGCTGGTGCGCGGGCCGCTCGAGGCACAGCGGCCATGATTCGACACAACAGGCTGCTCGTCTTCTTTCATGTCGTCTCTGACGCGCTGCTGGGTCTTGCGGCGTTCATCCTCGCCTACCTCATTCGCTTTCACACGGGCCTGATTCCCATTACGCGCGGTCTGCCGCCCCTGAGCCAGTATCTGAACGTTCTGCCGTTCATTGCGGTGGTTGTACCGCTTGGCTTCTATCTGCAGGGCCTCTATCGTCTGCGGCGCGGACGCTCGCGTGTCGACGACTTCTTCGCGGTGTTTGTGGGCAGCATTCTCGCGGTCGTGTTCGGCGTCGTCAGCACGTTGTATGTGCAGTCGTATGTGGCGAGCGACGCGGCGCGCAGCATCGGCGCGTATCAGGTGTCGCAGCTGGTCTGGGCGGTGTTCATCACGCTCAACGTCGGGCTCACCTATTCCTCCCGCGAGTTGATGCGCGAGATTCTCGAGCGCCGCTGGCGCGCCGGCATCGGCCTGAAGCGGATTCTCATTGCCGGGTCTGGCGACCTCGGTCGGCTGGTCGCGGACAAGATCCTCGAACATCGCGAGCTCGGCTATCAGATCGTCGGCTTCGTGGACGACCGCGCGTCGGGCGACCATCTCGGTTATCGCGGCCTGCCCTTGCTTGGCACCATCGACGAAGCGGCGGAGATCACGGCCAGGGAGTCTGTTGATCACCTGTATGTGGCGTTGCCGCCCGAGCAGCATGTGCGGATGCTCGAACTGCTCGAGGCGACCAGCCGCGAGATTGTCGACGTCAAGGTGGTGCCCGATCTGCTGCAGGTGATCGCGCTTCGCGCCCGTCTCGAGGATCTCGACGGTATCCCTGTCATCAACATCAACGATGTCCCGCTCCAGGGCGTGAACGCGCTGGTCAAGCGGGTCATCGATGTGGCGATCTCACTCAGTGCTCTCCTGTTGCTGGGCCTGCCCCTGGCGATCGTGGCGCTTCTCGTGAAACTCACGTCGCGAGGCCCGGTGTTCTATCGCCAGGAACGCATGGGGCTCGACGGCAAGTCGTTCAGCATCGTCAAATTCCGGTCGATGTTCAACGATGCCGAGAGGCACACCGGACCTGTGTGGGCGGTGCGCGGCGATCCGCGCGTGACACCGCTCGGTCGGCTGATGCGACACTCCAACGTCGACGAGTTGCCGCAGCTCTGGAACGTGCTCACCGGCGACATGTCGATTGTCGGCCCACGACCCGAGCGTCCACATTTCGTCGAGCAGTTCAAACACAAGATTCCGCAGTACATGCTGCGTCACAAGGTGAAGGCCGGCTTGACCGGCTGGGCGCAAGTCAACGGGTGGCGCGGCAACACGCCGCTCGAAAAACGCATCGAGTACGATCTCTACTACATCGAGAACTGGTCGGTTCGTCTCGACCTGAAGATCATGTGGCTCACGGTCCTCCGAGGGTTCTTCCACAAGCACGCGTACTGACAGATTCCCACTATGAAGAAGCGCGTAGTCATCACCGGCGCAGCCGGGTTCATCGGTTCCCACCTGTCGGAA
>JBEBGB010000003.1:0-48340 GCA_040081675.1 Vicinamibacterales bacterium | reverse complement strand
CCGATCTTCGACCCGGCCGTTCGCCGCACCACTTCAGTAATTTCTACCGCTCCCTCGAGGGAAGGCAGTGTCGAGCCTGACTTGACGTGCCTGCCAGAGGTGCCGTCGCTCGTGCGCCAGCAGGATGAGGAATGTTCCTCCCAGGCTGAACGACAGGGGCCCGAACTGAGAACGGACTTTGATGCGCCGAAAATCGAGGCCCTCCGCGCTACGAATGCAATCCGCGAGCTTCGCTTGCAACCCACTCCACCGAGCCACGGTCGCCTCGAGCGGCAACTCCGTCGTCGCCGCGAAGGCCTTCGGCGTCTTGGATTTCATGCGGGGAGGCGGCTCCATCAATTGCAGGAACCAGCGTTCGAAGAAGCCCATCGTCAGCGGAACGGTCGACGTTCGGCCAGACGCTCGGCCATCGGCGATAGCCTTGCTCAATACCGGCAGGTAACGCTCGGTCGTGATGTTCAGGTGCTCCATGCACTGTCCAATCGACCAGCGGCCCGGCGCGGGCACCCAGTTGAATTGGTCGTTTCCCAGCCCACCGACGAGACCGGGCACTTCCTGCGACGCAGCCTGAAGCTGCAGAACCAACCCTTCGATTTGCGCGTCCATTGTCCCGACATTATGCGCATGACGGCCCAACCCACGGAAGTCGTGGCTCGGCAGCAGACCAAGCACCAAGAACCAACCCAGTTCCGCTTCTGTCATATTGAGACGACTGTGACCACTGCCGACCCACGCGTCGTCTACGACCGCCGCCTTCAGGAACTCGCCGTTCTCATTGCCCGCGGAGACCGTCGACACCTCGTTCTCTCGAACCTTCGACTCGCCGTCTTCGCGGCTGCCGCGCTGTTGGCCTGGCTCGCATTCGCACCAGGGCTCATCAGTCCTGCCTGGCTTTTGTTGCCGCTGCTGGCGTTCGTGGCACTCCTCGTGACTCACGCGCGCATTCTGAACGCGAACGACCGTGTTACACGGGCGCAGCGCCACTACGAGCGCGGCGTGACACGCCTGGAAGGCACGTGGGCAGGCACCGGGCCGGATGGCTTGCGGTTCATCGGCGACCATACCTACGCCACCGACCTTGATCTGTTCGGGCCTGGCTCGCTGTTCCAGTTGATTGACACGGCACGAACCGAAGCGGGCGAGGACACACTTGCGGACTGGCTGCGCTCACGGGCGTCGCGCGAAGACGTGTTGGAGCGGCAGCAGGCGGTGGCCGAACTGCGCGACCGCCCGGATTTTCGCGAGGCGCTTGCCGTGCTCGCATCAGAGGCGCACGTGTCGAGAACCGGCGTGCTCACGAAGTGGGCGTCGATACAGCCGGTAGGACTCGGGTCCGTCCACGCTGTTGTGTTTGCCGCCTGTGCCGCGGTCAGTGCCGTCCTGGTGGCGGCTCTGTTCGCGGACTGGGTGCCGGGCCTTCTCGTGACGGTCTGGTTGGCTATCGCTGGCGGAGTTGCGCTCGCACACCGTGGGCGAGTGTGGCAGGTGCTTCGCCGGGTGGATGCCGCCGCCGACGACCTGTCGCTGCTCGAGGCGTTGCTCGCTCGTCTCGAACAGGAACGCTTTTCTTCACCTCGGCTGTCGACGTTGCGTGTGGCGCTCGATGGACACACCAGGCCGTCGGCACTGCTTCGCCGTTTGCGTCACTTCATCGCCGCGCGTGACGCCCTGCGCAATGAGTTGGTGCGGCCATTCGGCATGCTGCTGTTTGTTCGAAGCCAGGCAGCTGTTGCGATCGATCGCTGGCACCAGGCGAATCGCGCGTCGCTTGCCGCGTGGATCGCCGCGATAGGCGAGTTCGAGGCGCTGGCGTCGCTGGCGACCTATGCGTACGAGCACCCACGCGATCCATTCCCGACACTCGAGCCTAACGGTCCGTTGTTCGAAGGTGCGGGTGTTGGCCACCCGCTGCTCCACGAGGCGACCGCAGTCCGCAACGACGTCTCACTTGGCGGCGCGTCGCCCCGCGTCCTGATCGTCAGCGGTTCGAACATGTCCGGAAAGAGCACGTTGCTTCGCGCCGTCGGCGCCAATGCGGTCCTTGCACTGGCGGGCGGGCCGGTCAGGGCCGAACGCCTTACGCTGTCAGTGTTGGCGATCGGCGCCACGATCACCGTCGGCGACTCGCTGCAGCAAGGACACTCGCGCTTCTACAGCGAAATCCTGAAGATTCGGGACATCGTCTCGTTGACCAAAGGTCCGGTTCCCGTGCTGTTCATGCTGGACGAAATCCTCCACGGGACGAACTCGCACGATCGAAAGATCGGCGCGCAAGCCATCGTGCGCGCGCTGGTCGACGCAGGCGCCATCGGTCTGGTGACGACTCACGACCTGGCGCTGACTGAGCTCGCATCGCGTGGTGACGCGCGTGCCAGGAACGTGCACTTCGAAGATCACATCGAGGACGGCCGCATGCGGTTCGACTACCGGATGCGCGACGGTGTGGTGGAGCGGAGCAACGCCCTGGAACTCATGCGCGCGGTCGGGCTCGACGTATAGAGCGGTTCCCGCATCGGTGTCCCGCGCCGGTCTTTGGTCCTCCGTCCTTGGTTCTTGAGTCCCGCCCGAGCAGCGTCGGTATCAGGGCACGACGTTGATGGACGGCACTCGCGGCGGCGGGTCGGGGTCTCATCTCGGCCAGTCATCCCTGCTCTGGCCGGGGTTCTGGTGACGAGTGCGCGACGATCGTGGACGGTGCGCGCGCGGACGCTGTTGGCCTGTCTGATTCACCAGGCCGCTCGCAACAAGCGACGGTTGTTCCGACCCGCGCCCTACGGAGTTGGAGAAACCGTCGGTCCTGGCTGGCGCGCCAGCACGACGACCGCGGAACTCGAGGTGCGAAACAGCGGAAGGTCGATTCCGTTGGCCATGATGTCCTCTCCGCTGTCAGAGCTCGTGCCGCGAGTCCACCGACGCGTGTAGACGGCGCCCGCGTCGAGCGCCTGCGGCCAGACCGTTCTGTCCAGCAACGACCCGATGCCCGCGAAGACAAACAGCACCGAGTCGCCGGTCTGGTTCGAGACCGCCTCGATCACATCCGAATCGACCCTGCCTCCTGATGGGACCTGCGTCGTCAACAGCAGCGAGGAACTATCCAGCATCAGCATGCGACGGTACTTGTATTCAGCGATCGCGCGCGTCATCAGCGACAGCGCCTCGGCCCTGAGTTCCTCGAGCCTCAACGAGAATCCCAGCACGCCCGGATCGCGGCTCCGGATGAGCGTGGTCAGATCCGGCGACTCGTGGATGCTCTCAGACGGACTGTCCATCACAAACGACAGGAGGTAGCCAAGCGGGAACACCGCACTCAGGCCTTCGAGGTTGTGCCGCACGTGTGTCGATGGTGCGCTGACATCGTCCATCCAGGCGACGTCTGTGTACTGCAGCATGCCGAGGTCCAGACGGTTACCGCCCGATGCGCAGTCCTCGACGAGCAGGTCTGGATACCGCTCCCGCAAGGCCGCCAGAATGCCGTAAAGGCCCTTGACGTGCGCCAGGTTGCCGTCCCGGTCACCGTGACTGTGGCCGGTCCGATCGCAGTTGATCCAGTAGTTGTTGTCCCACTTCAGATAGTCGGGACCGACCTCGTCCAGGAAGCCTTCCAGTTCGTTCAATACCCACTGTCTCGCTTCTTCGTCACCAAGGCAGACCTGGGCGGCCGAGGCCGATTCGTTCCTGCGGCCGGCGTCGTACCGGCCCCCCGTCGTTGCCAGAAAGCGCTCTTTCGCCAGGCCGGAGCGGTTGATTGTGCTGGTATCGACACGTTCGGGCTCGACCCAGATACCGAACTTCAATCCGACACGGTGCGCGTAGTCGCGCAGCGCTCGCAGACCGGATGGAAAGCGCCGGCTGTCGGCCGTCCAAGTGCCGAGGCCCGTACTGTAGTCGTCGACCTGTGACCCGCCGGCATACCAGCCCGCATCGAGCACGAACAGCTCGATGCCCATCGCCGCCGCCCTGTCCATCTGGTCGCGCATTGTCTGTTCGTCGACTTGATTGCCGTACGCGAACCAGGTGTTGTAGGTAACCGGCGCCGCGAAAGGCCGGCCGTGGCGCAGGCCATTCTTGATGAGCGATTGCCACGCTGTCGACCGACTCAACTCTCCGGGAGGCGCGACGCCAAGCACGCCGTGCGGTGTCTCGAAGGGGTGCCCGGCTTTCAGCACGGTGGCTGTGTCACCGAGCGACATCCGTGCAACGACGCGACCCGCAGCATCAGGCTCGCCAACCGACAGCTGCCACGCGCCCGACCACAGGAGCCCACCGAGCAGCGATCCCGGGGAGCCGCCGAACCAGACCGCGGGCACCGCCGTCTCGGACGATCGTGCGGTCGACCCGATGTCGAGCGAGGCCCCGGCGGACGCCAGCGACTGCACTCGACGCGCGAAGGCGCCGCCATCTGCCGCGGATGCGGAGAGGCCAGTTACCCACTGCGCCGTCGTGGCTGGCACCTGGATTTGCCAGATGCCGATATCAGCCAACGGCACGGCGGGCACCGACGAGTCGGCGGTGAAGGTCGACCACATCTCGACGCCAGCCGACCCGGGATAGGTGGCGAATGTGCGCGCGACCCTTACCCGGCTCGCCGAGTCCTCGAAGTCGAGAACCAGGCGAACGCCACCGTTCTCGACGTTCACGCTGGCTTGGCGGAACCTGAACGCGGGCTCGCCTGCCGACGCCAAGCGGTTCTGGATACGAACGACCGAGTCCGGTGTTCCGCCAGCCCGCCAGATCTCGTCCGAACCAGGGTATGCGATGTTCGAGACTTGTAGCAGCCCGGTTGACGGGTCGAGGCCGAGGTGCAGCGAGACCGAGGCCGTTCCAATCGACCACCCTTCGACATCCTCGGACACGAAGGCATCCTCGACTGAGGCCAGCGTGGCGGGTCGACCTGCCGCAAGCAGACGCAGTGAGAACCAGATCAACAACGCAATGGCGCACGCTGCGGCAAGACAGATTTTTCGAAGCGGCATGAATGGGTGTCCGTAGCGGCGAATGACTCGGTGGGGCCCTGCAACGCGGATGCCGTTGATGGAGCGGCAAAAATGCCCAGGAATCTGGTCGGGCCACCACAATCTGTCAGAGATCGTCTGATGGACTGCTCGCTCGAGGTGACACTGCCCGTCTGTCGCAGACTTGATTCAGAACGGTTCTCTGTCACCAGCGAAGCGACAGCTCGACGCCAGCGGCCACGTGCAGCAGGTTGTCTGTCTGACCGGTCACCCCCACGAGTTGCAGACCACACGGCAGTCCCGACGCGGACGCTCCGCACGGCAACGTGATAGCCGGGTGCCCAGTCAGATTGAACAACTGCGTCAGTCGCAGCATCAGGTTGCGTACGGGCTCGTGTCGTTCGCCAACCTGCACCGTGCCGGCGCCAATTGGTGGTGCCACGATTGGCAGCGTCGGCAGCACCAGCGCGTCGACGCCTGAGAGGCATGAGTCCACCTCGCGACGGAGTACCCGCCGTCCATCGAGCGCCCGCACGTAGTCCTCAGCCGTGACGTAGCGCGCCATTTCGAGGCGAAGGCGCACGTTCGGCGTGTATTTGTCCGGCATCGTGTCGAGCGCATCGCCGTGGTAGGCAGCTGCGTCTCCAAACACGATGTGCAGATAGATTGGCGCGATGAGCGACGCATGTGGAATGTCGACCGCTGTGATCGTTGCACCTTCCCCACGAAGCCGTCCGAGCGCCGTCTCGAACGCGCGCCTGACATCCTCGTCTAGCACATCACAGAAGTACTGGCGCGGCACTCCCAACGTCAATGACCGAACTGGCGTCACAGAGAGGGGCTTCGCTGGTGCACGGTCACGCAGCGCGTGCAGCATGTGCCACCCGTCGCTGACCGTCGCGGTCAGCGGACCAACGTGATCGAGTGTTCGCGACAGAGGGACCACGCCGTCTGCCGGGAGCTCGTCGTAGCCGGGCTTGAGCCCGACAAGACCGCACGCCGCGGCAGGAATGCGAATCGAACCGCCCGTGTCTGTTCCGACAGTGGCCAGTGCCATGCCAGCCACGACGCTTGCGGCCGAGCCTCCGCTCGATCCTCCCGGAGAGCGTGTGTCGTCGATGGGATTTCTGGCCGGACCGAATGCAGAGTCTTCGTTGGTCGTGCCGAACGCGAACTCGTGCAAGTTGGTCTTGCCGACAATGACCGCGCCGGCACGGCGAAGGCGCGTGACCGCGAGTGCGTCGCGGCTTGCCACGATGCTTTCGCGCACCCGCGAAGCGGCTGTCGTCACCGTGCCCGCGATGTCGAACACGTCTTTCACCGACACAGGGACGCCGTGCAGTGGTCCGCGGTCGATGCCACTTGCCAACTCGCGATCGGCCTCAGCTGCTTGCCGTCGTGCGTCCTCGGCAAGGATTTGAATGAACGCGTTCAGTCTCGGGTTGTCGGCATCGATTCGGCGCAGGCAGTCTTCGACCGCCTGGCTGGAACTCGTCTCGCCCGCACGGAGCTGGCGTGCGAAGGTGTCAATTGTCAGTGGGACCATTGGCCTGTCCACCGAAACGCGCCGCACGCAGGGCTGTCGTTGCCTGAGCCAGCCCTTCGAGAAGCGGCTTCAGTTCGGGAAGACCGCGGCGCGCAGCGTCTGCAATCGCGGCTTTCAACCACTCTTCGACGCTCATCAGCTTCTCTTCACTGAAATCGAGACACCGTCTCGCATCGGTACCGTCGCCGTCAGCAGTTGGGGATGCGCATTGATGCGTTCGTTGTACGTGGCTATCGCCCTCGTGTCCTCGTCTGTGGCCGCAGTTGGCAAGTATCCGGGCACGACCTTGCCGTCCCACAAGACGTTGTCAGTCACAAGCAACCCGCCCGGTCGAAGACGCGCGACGAGCGGCTCGAGCAGCGTGTTGTAGAGCGGCTTTGCGCCGTCCTGAAAGATGAGATCAAATGGACCAGCGAGTTTGACGATCTTGAGTTGAGCATCGCCAACCAGGACGCTGACGCGATCGCTGAGACCCGCCTTCGCGAAGTTCGTTTTTGCGATGTTCGCGCGCTCTTCGTTCATCTCCAGGGTAAACAGCATTCCGTCTTTCGGAAGCGCGCCGGCGAGCCAGATGCCCGAGTAGCCGATGCAGGTGCCGATCTCCAAGATCCGCGTCGCGCCGATGGCCGTGGCGAGCACGCGGAGCAGTGCACCAACCTCGGCGTCCACCAGCGGCAGGTCTTGTTGTTCGCCGTCGCGCGCGATCTCTGCGAGCACGTCATCTGCTGCGTGGTTCAATCCGCTCAGGTATCGCTCGACGAGGTCCGGAACGATCTGGCCCATAATGAAGGATTCTACATGCGGCAGACGAAGATCATCGCGACAGTGGGACCTGCGTCCGACACCGACGAGATGCTGGACGCGCTCATCGCGGCTGGCACTGACATCGTCCGCCTCAATTTCTCGCATGGCACGCACGACACACATGCTGCGACGTTCGCGCGCGTGAGAAGCGCCGCCGAACGCGCCGGTCGGGCCGTGGCCATTCTTCAGGATCTTGGTGGTCCGAAGATTCGCACCGGTCTGCTCGAGGGTGGAAGGCCCATTCGACTCGACGCCGGAAGTGAACTGCGCATTGTGACTGGCGACGCGCTTGGCAAAGCTGGTGTCGTTTCCACTTCCTTCGCCGGTCTTGCCCACGGCGTGCACCCCGGCGATCACCTCCTGCTGTCGGACGGCACAATCGAGCTGCGGGTGATCGACTCCGACGGACTCTCGATTCGTACGACGGTGATTGAAGGGGGCCTGCTCGGCGAGCACAAGGGTATCAATGCGCCTGGCGTACCGCTCGCAGCGTCGGCCATCACGTTGAAGGACGTGGACGACCTGCAGTTCGGGTTGTCGCTCGGCGTCGATCTGGTGGCGCTCAGCTTCGTGCAAGGCGCCGACGACATTCATCGGGCTCGGCAGCTTGTGTCAGACAACGGCGGCGACGTCCCGATCGTGGCCAAGATCGAGCGACCGCTGGCGCTCGATCACATCAACGAGATCCTCGAGTGTGTCGACATGGTCATGATTGCGCGCGGAGACCTCGGTCTCGAGATGCCGTTGCAGCAAGTCCCACGAGCGCAGAAGACCATTACCCGGCGTGCGCGCTCGCGACGCGTACCTGTGATTCTGGCCACGCAGGTGCTGGAGTCGATGACGGTCGAAGGCCGTCCGACCCGCGCCGAGGTCAGCGACGCCGCCAACGCCGTGGAGGACGGCGTCGATGCCATCATGCTCTCCGGCGAAACGGCTGCCGGCGCCCACCCGGCCCGCGTCGTTCTGACGCTGGACGCCATCATTCGGGAAGCCGAGGCTGGATTGATGAGCGAGCGGCCGATCTTCCGACGAAGGTCCGGTGACGACAACCATGCGCAGGCCCTGTGCGAGGCAGCGGTCACGCTGGCCGAGCAGGGGAACGCGCAAGCCATCGTTGCCGTCACTCGCGGCGGCAGCACTGCAAGGCACTTGTCCGCGCTGCGTCCACACGTACCGGTTATCGCCACGACCGATCGCGACGACCTGGCGAGACGTCTCTCGCCCTACTGGGGCGTGGTTCCCGTGTGCACCGACATTGGCGAAGACGTGAGCGCGGCGGGCGAACTCATTGGTCAGCAGTTGGTGTCGCGCGGTCTCGTCCAGGCTGGCGCCGTTGTCGTATTGGTCAGTGTCAGTCATGACCTCGGGCGCACCGACGCAAACTATCTCAAGATTCAGCGCCTCTGACGTCCATGTCGAACGACTATCACTTCATCACGTCGTGGAGAGTCCGCGGCACGAACGGCGAAGTAGCCGATGTGCTGCGCGATCCACTGGACCTCTCGCGGTGGTGGCCGGCGGTGTATCTGTCGGTCGAGGAGGTGACGCCGCCAGACGAGCGCGGACTCAACCAACGCGTGCGCCTGCGCACCAAAGGATGGTTGCCCTACACGCTGCTCTGGGACTTCGTGGTCACCGAGAGCCGCTATCCCGACGGGTTTGCCATCCAGGCGTTCGGAGACTTCGTTGGACGCGGAGTGTGGACGATCACGCAAGACGACGAGTTTGTGAACGCCCAGTTCGACTGGCGAATTCGTGCGGAGAAGCCGCTGCTCCAGGCGCTTGCGCCGCTCATGCGACCGCTGCTCGAGGCGAACCATCTTTGGGCGATGCGGCAAGGTGAGGAGAGCCTGAATCTGGAATTGGCACGACGAAGGGCTGCCACCGACGCCGCACGGCGCAGCGTGTCGCCGCCACCGGGACCAGTCACGTATGCAGCTGTCGGGATTCTTGCGGGTGCGGCGCTTGTTGGCGCAGGACTTGGATTGCTCGTGTTGCGACAGCAGCGAAAATCCCGTCGACGTCGCGAACGCGATGCTGCGAGTAATGGATGCCGCCTCGAAAATCGGCGATCTTGATGCGCAGGCCGAGCGTTCGTTCAGATTCGCGATGAATGGTCGAGAGAGTGTCGCCGCCTTTTTGACACTTTCTTGACATCTTCCTGACATTCGCTTGACACGCCGCGCTCTGCGCTTCGCCACGCTGTGGAGTGATGCCCAGTGAGCAGATGCGCCGAACCGGGCCGCCGATGGCCACCACCGAGCCGGTGGCGCCGCTGCGCGCGGAGGCGTCGCCGGCCGAGGTGCCCGATGCGGTGCTCGTGCGCCGGTGCCTCCAAGGCGACGAAGCGGCGTGGGCTCTCATCGTCAACCGGTACAAACGCCTGATCTATTCCATTCCCCTGAAGTACGGTGCCACGCACGACGGCGCGGGCGACATCTTCCAGGCGGTCTGCGTCGAGCTCGTCACCGAACTGCCAAAGCTGCGCAAACCGGAAGCGCTCAAGGGTTGGCTCGTGAGCGTGGCGCAGCACAAGTCGCTCAAGGCGAAGCAGCGTGCGAAGCGCGAGGTTGGGTGGGTCGGAGCTGAATCCGTCGGGGACGCCGTTGTCGATGACGACCCGAACGCCGCCCGGATCATCGAGGAGGCGCAGCGCGACCAGTCAGTCCATGATGCTGTCGCTGACCTGCCCGGACGCTGTCAGGAGCTCGTACGGATGTTGTTCTTCACCGAGGAACCGGTGCCCTACACCGAAGTTGCCGCCCGCCTCGGCCTGGCCGTCGGCTCAATCGGATTCATTCGCGGTCGCTGTCTCAAGAAGCTCGAATCGGCGCTGAAAGCGCGAGGGATCTGATGGCGGTTGCGGCGATGCCGTCGCGACGGCTGCTCGATCGGCTGTCGCGGGCGAACGCGGCCGCGGCGACAGCGTGGGCTCGCACCGTTCACACACGTGACGCCGCACAATGGGCGATCGCGCTCGCCGACGACGTGCCGAGGCAGTCGCGGATCGATTTGGGGCGCGGGCAGCGCCTGGCCGGAACAGCGCGCTTGCTCGCGGACCGTTCGCGCGATCGGCTTGCCCGAGGTCGTGCACTTCGGGCCGAGGGGCACGGCCTCGCCCTCGGCTCTCGCTTTCGTCTGGCGCTCGCCCGCTACACCGACGCGATCGCCCAGTTCGACGCTGAGGGCGACCGACTGCAGAAGGCCATCACCTACAGTGGCGCCATTCACACGCTGGTGCACCTGGGGCGCTACGACAAGGCCGAACGCTGGGCGAGGCGCGCGCGCGCGATCTTTCGTCGACGAGACGACGACCTCCGCCTCGCGCGTCTCGAGAGCAACGTCGGCAACCTTCATTTCAGGCAGGATCGATTCAAGCAGGCGCTCGCCTGCTACCGGCGCGCCGAGTCGGCACTTCGAGCCCACGATCAGCACCAGGACGCGGCCGAGGCGATGCGCAACATCGCCGTGTGCTTGACCAGTCTCAATGCCTTCGACGACGCGCTCGAGGCGTACGCCAAGGTTCGCATGTTCAGCGAGACACATGCGCTCACGATGCTGGTGGCGGCCGCCGACTACAACATTGCCTACCTGCATTTCCTGTGCGGTCGATACACACAGGCGCTGACGGCCTACGCCGTGGCGCGTGCCCGGAGCGAGGAACTCGGCGATCGATATCACCGCGCGTTGTGCGACATGGACGAAGCCGAGGTCTGCCTCGAGTTGAACGATCTACCTGGGGCACGTCGTCTCGCCGAAGCGGCGGCCAGAGGATTCACCGCCTTGGGCCTGCGGTACGAGCGGGCGAAGTCACTCGTCTTTCTGGCCACCGCCCTGGCCAGACACGGCGACGGTGTGGCGGCGCTGGCGACCTTCGCTCGAGCGCGGGCGCTCTATCAGGCCGACCGCAACCAGCCCTGGCTCGCAACCGTGGACCTCGGTCGGGCCATCGTCTGCTCTCAGCTGGGACGCGATGCTCAAGCGCGTCGACTGATGGCAGGCGCGGAACGTCGACCGATGTCCCCCTCGACTCGCGTGCGATGGCAGGTGTTGCGAACCCGGATCGCCCTTCGACGAGGCGACCTGCGAGAGGCGGCGCGCGGCGCCCGAGCCGCCGAGGCCGCGCTGGCCCAGGTTCGAGTATCGTCACTCGCCTGGCAGGTGGACCTCGTGTGCGGGGAAGTGGCCGAGGCGCGCGGCGACACGAGCGCGGCCGAAGCCTCGTTGACCCGAGCCAGGCAGGCGCTCGAGCGGCTGCGTGCACAGATTGCGGCCGAGGATCTGAAGGCGCCATTCCTCGGCGACAAGCTGGCTGTCTACGAGGGGCTGATTCGTCTGGCTATCGGTCGCCATGACAGCTCGCGTAGAGAAGCCGAGACATTCCGTCTCATCGAGGACGCGAAATCGCGCGGCCTGGTCGAGTTGCTGGCGTTCCGCGCCTCGGAGCTGACGCCACGCGCTGCTGGCACGCACACGCCCGATCTGGTCGGCCCGCTCAGGCAGCAGCTGCACGCGTGCCAGCGTCGAATGGCGCAGGCCGTGATGCAGTCCTCGCTCGACGACGAGCGCCTGCGGCAGATGAGGGCAGCGGCCGACGGCCGCGAGCGGCAGCTTTCGGCGGCGCTGAGCCGCCTTGGCGAATCCGACGGAGGCCTGGCATCGCTGCACACCGGAACATCGGCGAGCCTTGCCGACATCCAGGATGCGCTGCCGCCAGACACGATGCTCCTCGAGTTCTTCGTCGCACGCGACCAGATCTACGCGTGCGTGGTCGGCCCCGACCTGGTTCGCGTGTCACCACTGGCGGCCACCACCACGCAGGTGACGCGAACCCTCCAACTGCTCCGATTCCAGCTGGCGAAATTCCAGCTCGGGCCAGACTACGTGCGAACCTTCGCGTCAGTCCTGTCGGCGGCCACACGACGACATCTGCGCGAGCTCTACGATCAGCTCGTTGCGCCAGTTCGCCCCTTGTTGCGTGCAGAGCACCTGGTGGTCGTGCCGCACGGAGTGCTGCACTATCTGCCGTTTCACGCGCTGGAGGACGCAGGTGGCGCGTTGATCGACGCGTACGCCATCTCGTACGCGCCGAGCGCCAGCGTGTTCCGTTTGTGCCAGATCAGGCCGCCGTCGCCTCACCACGACAGCCTGGTACTCGCGCTTGCGGATGGCTTCGCCCCGCATATCGGCGACGAGGCGACGCAGGTGGCGCAGTGCCTTCCGGCGCCAACCCTCCGCACCGGGACGATGGCGACCCGGGCGTGTCTGCGTGAGCTCGGTGCGGTGTCGCGCTACGTGCACATCGCAACCCACGGGTACTTCCGGCGGGACAATCCGATGCTGTCGTCCATTCGACTGGCCGATGGGGATCTCTCACTCGCTGACACCTACGGTCTGACGCTCGATGCCGATCTGGTCACGCTCAGCGGCTGCGGTACCGGCCTGAGCGCGGTCATGGGCGGCGACGAATTGGTCGGGTTGATGCGCGGGTTCCTCTACGCGGGCGCACGCTCACTCCTGCTGACGATGTGGCAGGTGGACGACTTGAGCACCGCAGAGTTCATGGCCGCCTTCTACGCCAACCTCGCCCAGGGTCAGCCAACGGGCGTGGCCGTGCAGACGGCGATGCGCTCCCTGCGCGCTCGATTCCCGCATCCCTATCACTGGGCACCATTTACGCTTGTCGGTCAGGCCACCGGCCGGGCTGCCGCTCTGCCGACGAAGGCACCAACGCCCCGCGGGCGGCGAAAAAATACTGCGATGCCTATATTTCCGGGCCGAACTCGGGCCCTATACAACCAGCAATGAGCCATTTCGACATCGTTCATTGGGTCGACTTCGTCCGCGGAGTGGCTGCGCCGGAGCTCGAAGCTGGCATGCGCACGCATCTGGCGGACGGCTGCCTCTCCTGCGACGCACTGATTCGGCGCCTGGATGCGGTTGCGGCTGCGGCCAGGCAGGATACCGCCGTCGAACCACCCGTTCACCTGGTCCGGTTTGCCCTGGCGGCCTTTTCACTGCATCGGCCCGAGCGAACGCTGTCACTTCCTGCGCTGGCCGCTCGCCTGGTGTTCGGCAGCGTCGGCATGCCGGCCGCGGAGGGTGTCCGCGGTCCTGTCGAGGAGATGAACCGTCAGACGCTGTACGAGGCTGGCGACTTCACGATCCACCTGAAGTTCGAGCAGCTGTCGGGCGCGCCTCGCGTGTCACTCGTCGGTCAGGTGTCGAACCGTCGTGTCCCCGATCCGCCGCCGGCTCACGTGCCGATCCTCGTCACACGCGGACGTCGCGTCGTTGCCAGAGGCCTGAGCAACGAGTTCGGTGAGTTCCAGATGGAGTACGAACCCAACGAGGGGCTCGAGCTCCACATCCCGGTCGAGGACCACCGCCGGAGCATCAGGCTTCCTTTGAGCGAACCTCGCCCCGAGTGAGCATGTACATGCGACACACCAGACACATCGCCGGTCTTCGCGTCATTCGGCTGACTGTGGCGTGCCTGCTGGGACTTCTCAGCGCGGCGTCGGGTCAGGCCCAGGAGGCCCGGCGGTACATGCTGCGAGCCGCAGACGGTCTCCTCGAGACCGTGCTGACCAGACACAGCCTCATCGTCGTCGAGGTACTCCGCAACGACGCTGAGGCGCCGATCGTGCTGGTGGCAGTACCAGCGAGCAAGACCAATGTCGAGATCGAGCTGGAAGTGGAAGCCGACCTGGATGTCGAGAACTTCGAGCGCGACAAACGCGTCGATGTCGCAGAGCGTACGCCGAGTCCTCTCCTGAACCAGTCGGTCGGCGCTGTGCTGGAGGCATTCAGCACCAACACACCCGTGAGCTACTTCGGGAGGACCGTCCCACGGAGCTACGCCGCTCAGGCTGCCGGACGAATCCTGCGTCTGCCAGCCGCACAAGCCATGGCAACCGGTAACTCGGTCGTGGCGATTATCGACACGGGCGTCGACGCCAACCATCCGTTGCTGCAGGGTCTGGTCGTTCCCGGATACGACTTCACGCGCAATCTGCCCGGCACCGTGTCGGACATCGCCGACCTCGATCAGTCCGTCGGTGCCGTCCTCGAGCAGTCGGTCGGCGCGGTGCTGGAACAGCTGCGAATCCAGCAGGTCAACACCTCCACCTCGGCGCTGCTGAATCAGTCGGTCGGCGCCATTCTGGAGTCATTGCCGCCGGCCTTTGGACACGGGACCATGGTGGCCGGGCTCGTGCACTACGTCGCGCCAACCGCCCGCATCATGCCGCTGAAGGCCTTCCGTGCGGACGGCACCTCACAGCTATCGGACATCGTGCAGGCGGTCTACTACGCCGTGGACCACGGGGCGCGCGTCATCAACATGAGTTTCAGCATGCCGGAGAAATCGAACGAGCTCGCTCGAGCGTTGAACTACGCGCAGAAGTTCAACGCGATTCCGGTGGCCGCTGCCGGCAACGACGGGCAGACCCTCGTGCGCTTCCCGGCGGGCGATTCGCATGCAATCGGCGCCGGCTCGACCACCACGCTCGACACTCTGAGCGTGTTCTCGAACTACGGTGTGTCGCCCGTCCGTCTCGGCACGCCAGGCGAGGCGGTTGTTACCAGTTTTCCAGGTGGCTTCTACGCTGCAGTGTCGGGCACATCGTTCAGCACGGCGCTCTTGTCGGGTGCCGTGGCGCTCCAAGTACAGGTGTTCAGGAAACTGTCGCTGAGCCACGCCATCACAGACCTGTCGCAGGACGCCGTGCCGGTCAGCGGTCTTGGCGCTGGGCGCGTTGATCTTCCCAAAGCGCTCAACAGCAGTTCCAGGCGGCGATAGCACAGCAGGGCGGGACGGCCCGGAACGGCGGGCTGGGCGGGAAGAAAAGAGTTCTCCGTGCCGAACTGCCGTTCTGAAGGGTAGGACCTGTACGGCCGTCCTGCCCCCTGCCCCATGTTTTGACATCCCCTTGACCTGCCTCTGACAACGCGCGTCGTACCAGCATGCACTCTGTTGTGGTCGCGTGCGCCAGCAGGGTGCGAACCGCATCGCGCGTAGACCCGTTTCGGAAATCGGCGGTTCCCTATATTTCCTCGCTCGCGGCGAGCCCTTTAGAACCAGCGACGCGATACACCGACGTCGCACCGGTGTTGCGCGGTCGCAACACCAGCCAGTTTCAGGAGGACGCGTGCACAGAATCGCCTTCTACTCGCATGACACGATGGGGTTGGGCCACGTACGGCGCAATCTCGCGCTGGCCCGTGCGATCGTCGACCGTCACGTCGACGTGTCGATTCTGCTCATCTCGGGGACGCACTTGGGCGGTGCATTCCACATGCCTGCGGGCATCGACTGCATCACGCTGCCCGCACTCGGCAAGCACCAGATGACTGGCGCGTACAGCGCCCGCCACCTGTCGTGCCCGTTGGATCACATCGTCGGCCTTCGCTCCCAGACCATCCGCGCGGCGCTCGAGCGATTCGACCCCCACCTGCTGATTGTCGACAACGTCCCCCTCGGCGCACTCGGCGAACTGGAGCCCACACTGGCCGCTCTGCGCATGGGACGACGGATCAAGACCGTGCTCGGCCTCCGCGACATCCTCGACGAGCCGTCGGTCGTGGCGCGCGAGTGGGCCGCCGCCGGCCACCACGCGAGCATCGAGCGGTACTACGACCAGGTCTGGATCTACGGCGACCCGTCGGTCTACGACCTGTCGGAAGAGTGCCACTTCCCCGAGTCGACCCGGCATCGCGTGCGATTCGTGGGCTACCTCGATCGGCGGTCGCCCCACGACAGCGAGGCCGCTGCTTCGACGGGTGCTGCGCTCGCGCGTCCCTTCACCCTGTGCCTGGCGGGCGGAGGTCAGGACGGTACGGAACTGGCCCTCGCGTTCTCGGAGTCGTCCTTTCCAGGCGGGGAGACGGGCGTGCTGCTGACCGGGCCGTTCTGCCCGGAGCCGGCATTGAAGCACGTGCGCGCCGTTGCCGCGACACGAGACGACTTCCATCTGATCGACTTCACCGACGACGGCGCCTCGCTCGTCGAGCGCGCGACACGCGTGGTCGGTATGGCGGGCTACAACAGTGTCTGCGAGATCCTCGCCTATCGGAAACCTGCGCTGCTCGTGCCGCGCGAAGCTCCCCGGCGTGAACAGACCATTCGAGCAACCCGCTTCGCTGAAATCGGACTCGTCGACGTTCTCGCGCAGCGCGACCTTTCTTCTCAGGCGCTCACACGCTGGATGGCGACCGTCAAGACGTCGCTGCGGCCCGCGACGCTGCGCTTCACCGCGCTCGAACAGGTGCCTCGGCTCGTGTCGAACCTGCTGAGCCCGGATCAACAACCAACGATGCGTCCGATCGCGGCGAAGACGCGCGCAACGGGAGCCGGCGTCCATGTCCACTGACCAGCGGAGCCCACGCGAGTCAGGAGTTGTCGTGGTCCTCAGCGGATTTCCCCGGCGCTCGGAAACGTTTGCGCTGCCCGAGCTGGCGGCCTTGGAGCAGGCAGGGCTGCTCATGGCAGCGTTCGCCACCAAGCCCGGCGACGGCCTTGCGCCACATCCAGATGCCGCCCGGCTGTCGCCGCGCGTTCGCGTGCTGAAGAGCGGCAGAATTGAAGACCAGGCGAGTGAGATTGTCGAAGAGTTGGGCTCCCGCCGACCGCGCGCGGTTCACGGCTACTTCGCGCATCACCCGGCGGCGGTTGCCGCGTGCGCCGCTGAACGATTGGGCGTGCCCTACGGCTTCTCGGCGCATGCCAAGGATGCCCGAACGGTGCCGCGGCCAGAGCTCGGTCGTCGAGCGGCTGGCGCGCGGTGTGTGGTGGTCTGCAACGCGGACGCGCAGGTGGAGATCGCCAGACTCGGTGTCACCCCAGCGCTGATTCCTCACGGCGTCAACCTGACGCGTTTTGCACCGTCGCCTCTGCCTGCGGACGGTGAGCTGCGCGTGCTCGCCGTCGGTCGACTGGTTCCCAAGAAGGGATTCAACGTCCTGCTCGACGCGATTGCCAGGGTCCGCGTGCCGTGGACGCTGTGCATCGTGGGCGACGGCCCCGACGGCGCCTCGCTTCGCTCGATGGCGGACTCGCTCGGTATCGGCCCTCGCGTCACGTGGCATGGCAGTGCCAGCCACGCCGACCTGCCGGCGCTCTACGCCGCCGCACATCTCGTGGCGGTTCCATCGGTTGTCGACGAAGCCGGCGACAGAGACGGGCTGCCCAACGTCCTCCTCGAAGCGCTGGCGTCGGAACGACCGGTGGTGGCTACCCGCGCCGGGGCCATCGAGTCGGCGATCGTCGACGGCGAAACAGGCCTGCTCGTACGCGCGGGCGATGCGCGAGCACTGGCATCTGCCATCGAAACCGTTGCTGGGCGTGCGGACCTTGCGCGAGCGATCGCGCGAGGCGGTCGCCAGCTCGTCGAGCGTCGCTACGACGTCACGGTCTGCGCGCGCCGGTTCACCGAGACACTGGCGGCGGCGTATGACTGACGCGGGAAAGCCAGCAGGGCCGGGAAAGGCGGGAACGTCGACTCACTCGGCTCGCCCGAGACCGACGTCGGAAGGGCCTTGGCTGGCCTATGTGCTCAAGGCGTACCCGCGGGCGTCGGAGCCGTTCATCCTCAGCGAGATCTACCGGCTCGAAACGCTCGGCATCCCGCTGCGGCTGTTCTCCACCAAGCCAGCCGAGGTGAGCGACCTCTTGCCTCGCCACAAGGTCGTGGATCTCATTCGAGCCACGCCGGAGTTCCTTGCGCCCACCGCATCGATCTCGTCGACACCGCTGGGGTCGTGGCTGCGCTCGCACCTGCCGCTCTTCTCCGGTGCGCTCGTTCGCGTGGCCCTGCGCCATCCGATTGGCCTGGCCCGCGCGCTGACGATCATGACGCTGGAGCTCTATCGACCGTGGCGTTCCACGGGTCGAGCCAGGCTCTCCTTCATCCGCGAGCTGCTGCACGCCGTGGAACTCGTCGACCGACTCCGAACCACACCGACCGTCCGTCATCTGCACGCGCACTACGCGCACGGCGCCACGACGGTGGCCTGGTTCGCATCGACCATCACAGGCCTGTCGTTCTCGTTTACGGGCCATGCCAAGGACATCTACGCCGACTCGTCGAACGCGGAGGGTGTGCTGCGCCGCAAGCTCGAAGCGGCTCGCTTCGCCGTCACCTGCACGGGGACGAACCAGCGCATGTTGCGCGACGTGGCGCCGACGGCCACGGTGCACTGCCTGTATCACGGATTGAACGCCGAGTTCAGCCAGCTGCTCGCCAGCCGGGTTCCTTCGGACAAGCCGCACGAGCGGTTCCGGATCCTGAGCGTCGGCCGCCTGGTCCGCAAGAAAGGGTTCGACATCCTCATTGAAGCGGCGGCCATGCTGCGTGCCCAGGCCATTCCCTTCGAGGTGGTGATCATCGGCAACGACGGCGACCACGCGAACGACATCCGCGACCTCATCGCCGCGCGCGACCTCGGCGGTCACGTCACGATTGTCGGCCCGCAGAACCAGGCGCGCCTGTTCGACGAGTACCACCGGGCGCACGTGTTCTGCCTCCCCTGCCGAGTGCTCGCGGACGGCGATCGCGACGGCATTCCGAACGTGCTGATGGAAGCCATGGCGTGCGGGACGCCCGTCGTGACCACCGACGTGTCAGGGATCCCGGAAGTCGTGCGCCACGAGTCGAACGGTCTCCTTGTGGCGGCCGAGAACGCGCCGGCGCTCGCACACGCGCTCGCCCGCGCCTACCACGAACGCACGCTGATGGCGCACATGGCTGATGCTGCCCGACGCACCGCGCGCGAACAGTTCGACGGCGATCGGCTCGCCGATCGGCTGGCCGCGCTCTTCCTGGAGACCGCTCGATGACCTCCGCGCCCGCGCCCGGCCGTCTCCGCCAGCTGGCTCGCACGTTCGGGCCCGATGTCTTCGCCCTGCGCGGGGCATTCATCAAGGCGAACCTGATCACCTTGACCGCGGTCGCCGGCAACGCGCTGGCTCCGTGGCCACTGAAGTGGATCATCGACCGACTTATAGCCGGACCGACAGCGGGCAGCTGGCCCTCGTGGATGAGAGCGCTGGGATTGCAGGAAGGCGTACTCGTCCTGGGCGGCGTGTTCCTCGTGATCGCCCTCGGAAGCGCCGTCGCCGAGGCCGCCGACGCCGTTATCGCTGCCCGCATCCGCGAGCGGCTCGCCTTCGCGATCCGCGACCGCATGCTCGCGCATCTTCAGACACTGCCGCCCACAATCCGCACCACCCATCGCAGCGGCGAGCTCGTGATGCGCATCGTCGGGGACGTCGATCAGTTCACGCGGTTCTGGACCAAGACCGTCCCGCTGCTCGTGAAGTTCAGCGGGACTCTGCTCTTCACCGCGGCGGGAATCGCCTGGCTCTCGCCCTGGATGGGGCTCTCGTGCCTCGTGTTCATCCCGCTGCTGTGGACACTGGTGCGGTTCCACGGCCGTCGCGTGGCCGCAGCGTCCCGAACGAAGCGTCGTCGTGAGGGCGAGGTGGCGGCCGTCGCGCAGGAGATCGTTCGCGGGTTGCCCGTCATCCAGGCGCTCGGCGCAACAGAGGGCGCGCGGCAGCGTTTCGCCACAGTGAGCGCTGAAGGGTTGCGCGCGGGCGTGCAGGCGTCGCGGGCCGCTGCCGGTCTCGAGCGCGGCTTCGGTGTAGCCCGCGCCATCGTCACGGCCGCCGCCACGATCGGCGGGGCGCTGCTTGTGATTCGCGGCTGGATGACCGTGGGCGAGTTGACGGTGGTGACTGCCTACGTCGCGCAACTGGTCCGCCCGATCGACAAGGTGAACGAGATCACCGAGGCCGCGTCGAAGGGGCTCGTGTCAGGGGAACGACTGATGCGTTTTCTCGGCGAGCGTCCTCTCGTCGAGGACGCTCCGGGTGCGATGAATCTGGATCGGGCTGCGGGGCTCATCGAACTGCAGGACGCGTGGTTCAGCTACCCGGCCGACGGCGCGGAGCGGCCGCCCGTACTGCGCGGCGTGAACATGCGAATCGAGCCTGGCGCGCTTACTGTCCTCGTGGGGATGAGCGGCGCTGGGAAGAGCACGCTCATCAGCCTCTGCCTCCGGCTGTTCGATCCGACCACGGGTACTGTGCGCCTCGACGGACGGCCGCTTGACGCGTACACGATTCGCTCGTTGCGATCGCAGTTCGCCGTGATGACCCAGGACCTGCATCTGTTCTCGGGGACACTGCGGCAGGCGCTGACGACCGACGCGGGCTCGGTGGACGAGCGCCGCATCAGAACCGCACTCAGCTTCGTGGCGCTCGACGAGTTCGTGGCGTCGTTGCCGGTTGGGCTCGACACGACGCTCGGCGAGGACGGCGTCAACCTGTCCGGCGGTCAGCGTCAACGGCTGTCGCTGGCGCGCGCGTTCCTGCTCGACCGCCCGATTCTGCTGCTGGATGAACCGCTCGCGAACGTCGATGCCGAGTCGGCGCGGGTCATCCTCGATGCGCTCGAACGCCTGCGGGCGGGCAGGACCTGTCTCGCCATCACGCACGAGTCGACGCTGGTGTCGCGGGCTGACGTCGTGTACCGCATCGCCGGCGGGACGGTGCGGGCGGAGGCTCGTCCGCGTCCCATGCTGGAGATCGTCCGGTGAGTTCGACACATGCCTGTGTGCCCCGCGTGGTCTTCAGCGTGCTGGACAGCGCGTGCCGCGATCTCGCCGTTGCGAACGACGTGGTGACGGGCTACTTCACGATCGGCGGGCTCACGTTGCCGCTCGGCACCGAGCCCGACTGGCGGGTCGATCCGTTCCCCGACGATAAGGAGTGGCGGGTCGAGTGGGTCAAGTTCTACTACGGTCTCGATCTGGCGCATGCCTTTGCCGACACGAAGGATGTGCGGTACCGCGACGCCTGGCGCCGGCTGGTGACCAGCTTCGTGGCGCAGGTGCCGGCTGGAGCGGATGACACCGAGGTGGCGGCACGCCGCATCCAGAACTGGATCTACGCCTGGAACCGCTTCGAGCATGAGGGCGGGTGCGACCCGCTCACCGAGCAGGAAGCGCACCGCGTCGTCGGGTATCTGTGGGATGAGGTGCTCTCGGTTCGAGACAACCTGACGAAGGAACGCAACCATCGAACGCTGGAACTGTACGCGCTGCTCGTTGCGGCGCTGGCGTTCCCCGATCTCGATGAAGGAGCCGCGCTGCGGGACTTCGCGTTCGAGCAGCTCCATCTGAATCTGCTTGCCGATGTGCGGCCCGACGGGGTGCACCGCGAGGGCTCGACCCACTATCACTGCATCGTCCTGCGCTCGTTTCTCGGCGCCATGCAGAACGCGCGGATGGCGGGCATCGCCCTTCCAGCCTCGTTCACCGAGCGCGTCGCGCTGGCGGCCGACTTCGCGCTGCATTGCCACCGGCCGGACGGTCGGATTCCGGCATGCTCGGACGCCGACAGCGAGAGCTACGCCGACGTGCTGCTGCTGGCGGGACAACTGCTGAACCGCGCGGATCTGGTCTACGCCGCCACGTCAGGTGCTGCCGGCCAGGCGCCGTCACGTCAGTGTGCGAGTTTCCCGGCAGGCGGCTACTACACGCAGCGAAGCGGGTGGGGCGTCGATCGTCCCTATGCGGACGAGCGGTTTCTGATCTTCGACTGCGGACCGCTCGGTGACGGCGGCCATGGCCATTACGACCAGCTGAGCGTGGAAGCCGCGTCAGGCGGCAAGCCGCTGCTGATCGACCCCGGTCGATACACCTACTCGGAAACACCGCCGAACTGGCGACGCTGGTTCAAGAGTACAGCGGCGCACAACACGGTTCTGGTCGACGGACTCGACCAGACGCCGTACGCAAGGCGCAAACCGGGGGGACTCGTGGCCTCTGGACAGCTGCTCGCTCGAGGCAGCGCACCCCGCTTCGACCTTGTGGCAGGGCAGTGCACGAGCCCGGCCTACGAGGCCGTGCACTCGCGCGCCGTGCTCTTCGTCGGCAACGAGTACTGGCTCGTCGCGGACTATCTCGAGGGCGCTCGCGAGCACACATACGAGCTTCGCTGGCACCTCGCTCCAGAGGCAGGCCAGCACATTGCGGTCTGTCAGGACCGCCCTGGCGTGATCGTCGCCGACGGTGTCGCGCTCACGTTCACACCGGCGTTCCCGCTGCGGATCGAGGACGGCTGGTTCGCTCCGCTCTACGGCGTGAAACACCGCGCGCCGGTCGTGGCGATGTCGGCACGGGCCACATCGACGGTTCTGTTGACCGCGGTCGCGCCACGCGATCTCTTCGACACTGCACTTCGCATTCGGCAGTTGGCTGGCAGCGCGCGCTTCGAGGATCCCATGGTCGTCGAGGTGCGCACGCCCCAGACAGGCGATGCGAGTCGAGGGGACCGCGTTCGCCCGTCCGAGGCTTTTATCGACACGCTGTCGTGGGCCGGTGCGTGCCACGGCATCGACCTGCCCGGTTTCTCCGGCACGGCCCTCGCGGCGTGGACGCGAGTCGACGCCGGCGGTCGTCTCGTTGCGTTCTCCGCACTCGACGTCGTCGAGGGGGTGCTCACGACCGGCGGCCGCAGTACTCGAATGGGCAACGACAGCCGGTGTGCGTGGGCAACCTGGTCGGTCGAGGACGGAGCCCTCACCACAGCGAGGAGTTCGTCATGAGCATTGAAGGCGTCATCCTCGGCGTCGGGCTCGACGTCAGACGTCCGCACGAATCTGGCAAGTCCGCCGACCAGCCCGCGAGCGCCCTCCTGCCGAAGGATCTGCAGCTTCCGCTGCGCGATCGTCTGCTCGACGACCAGTGGGCGGCCCAGGTGTTCGCCGAGCGATTGGGCGAACGTGGGAGGCTCGAGGTCCAGCGTGTGGAGCGGCTCCGTGCGAAGTACCGCATCGGCGAGAGCGTCAGAACAGTTCATCGTGTCTGGGTTGACGGTGTCAGCTACCTCGTGTCGACGCGCATGCGAGCGACAGGTGCGGAGGCGATGTTCGCGGACGCACGCCGGACCGAACGGCCGTGCTCGCCCTTGCGCGGCGTGTGTTTCGATGCGGAGTTGAAAGCGGTGTTCTGGACGTTCCCGAACGACCGATGTCTGGCCGGTCTCGACGCGCTCTCGACGCCGCTCCCGCTCATCAGAGACCTGTATCCGGGAAGGCTGTCGATCGAGGTAGTCGGCTACAACCCCGAACGAGCCGCCATCGCCCGAGTCTCGCAACCAGATGGGCAGGCCGTGGGCTTCGCAAAGCTCTACGCAGCCAACGATCTCGAACAGGCTCGGCGTGCGCTGCTGTGGCTCGAACATGCGCTGACTGCTGCCGACTCGCCGCTGCGCGTCCCTCGACTGAGAGCCTGGGACGACCGTCGCCACCTGCTCATTGTCGACGCCGTGGCAGGCCAGCATCTCGATGCCGTGCCGGAAGCGAGGCTCGTTCGTGCCTTCACTGCGCTTGGAACCTCTCTGGCGCGTTTGCATGCCCTTCCGACCGACGCCTCGCCGTTCACGCTCCCCAGATTCGGAGCGTTCGACGACGACCAACTGGTGCGAGCGGGCGAGGTCGTCGCATGGGCGAGACCGGATCTCGGCGATCTCGTGCGACGCACCGTGGATCTGCTCGTGGCGCATCGACCCTCTGACCAGCAGCCCGTCTGCGTACACGGCGACGTGAACGCCCGTAACTGGCTCGTCGCCCTCGACCAACCCGGTTTCGCGAACGCTACACGACAGGCCACCAGAGACGATGTGGGTTTCATCGACTTCGATGTGGCCTCGTACGGGCCGGCTGCCGCCGATATCGCGAGTGTGCTGGCCCTGTTGCGAACCCGTGCACTGACTGGCGAGTGGACGCCGCAGCGCGAGGTGCAACTAGTGGCAGCGCTGAGGAACGGATATGAGGCGGTCAGGCCGAATCCACCGAATCGCGAACTGCGATGGTTTCAGGCGGCGGCACTGCTCGTGGAACGCGCGCAGCGTTCGATCACCCGCGTGCGACCCGACCAGATCGCACATCTCGAGTCGCTCGTGGCCGACGCGCATGCCCACGCCGTGGAGGTCTCTCGTGGCTAGCGTTCATGTTGCCTACAGGCGTCGTCTCGCGTTGCTGGCCGATGATGCGGCGATCCTCGGCGCGATGGGCGAGTGGTCTGCGGGCCGCGCGCAGGATCCGCCGCAGTGGCAGCGCACCTACGGCCGCTTCCTGCCCGCATCGGCGATGGACGCGACGCCGACACACAGACCGAGCGCGCCGTCAGCTCCGGCGGCACGCCCACATGAGCGACGGCCCTACGCGATCGTCGTGTTCGAGCGCATGCACCCGCGCCAGGAGATCCGCACCGTCGAGCTCTACGACGTCGAGCCGGACGGGACGTCGTACGCACGGGTTGTCGAACACGCGGAGCTCGGATGGTTGGCCGAGTCGAGGTTCCCGAGCGACCGTCGTCTGCCGACGCTCGCCGACGCACTGGCCCGCGCCGGTGACGGAGTGGTTGTGCGGTATCGCCCGGGACGCCGCTGCACGTTCCGAGTGGACCGGATCGACGCGACCTTCTTCTGCAAGGTCTTCCCCGACGATACCGGTCGTCGTCTCCACGAGGAAGCACAGCAGCTGTGGGCCGCCTCCGAGCGCGGTGAGCTGGGGTTCGCGGTTGCCGAACCGGTCGCATGGGACGCCGATACCCGAACGCTGTGGCAGCGATCGGTGGGGGGCGTTTCAATAGGCCCGTTGCTGGCGGGCGCGGATGCACTGGACTTCGCCAGACGCCTGGGGCACGCCGCCGGGACGATTGTGTCAGCCCGCATCACGCCAGGGGCGCGGTTCGATAGCGACGTCCAGTGCGAGCGTTCGCACAGCTACGCGCGTGAGCTGAGCGCGCGAGTGCCGGCGCTGACAGGCGCACTTACCGGGCTGATGGCCACACTGGAGTCCGTTCATCGGGACTGTGGCGCCAGGCAGGTGCCGATTCACGGCGCGCCGCACATGAACCAGTGGCTCGGGATCGGTCGTGGTTTTGGCCTGGTGGACTTCGACCGGCTGTCGACGGGCGATCCCGAGCTCGATGTGGCCACCTTCCTCGGCGAACTGGACTTCGAAGATGGGCTGACCTGTTCGATGGACGACATCGCGCCTGCGTTCATCGCGGGTTACGAGGAATCGGCGGGTCCGCTCGATCCGCGGCTGCTCGCGGCGTATCGCGCGCACAAACGTCTGGCCAAGGCACTCCGGAGCGCACGCGCGCTGCGGCCGGACGGCGATGTTCGAGCCGAGCGGCACCTGGGCAGCGCTGTGGCTGCGCTTGATGACGCTGCGCAGCGTTCTCCCGAGCCGGTGACCTGGCGACTTGGTGATCTGGTTGGTTGAGTTGATGGGTTCGCGACGTCACCAACTCGCCAACTCACGAAATGCATGGTGCCCACGATGAAACTCTTCTTCTACTGCCAGCACTCGATCGGCATGGGTCACTTCGTCCGCTCATCGGCCATGGCCGAGCGGCTGTCGCACGCTTTCGACATCGTCTTTCTGAACGGCGGCCCCGTGCCGGCCGGGCTGCCGTTTCCGGACGCCGTCGAGCGCATCGACCTGCCCCCGCTCGGCATGCGAGAGGACGCCACGCTGGTGTCGCTCACGCCCGGTCTCACGGTGGACGAGGCGCTGCAACGACGGCGCGATCAGATGATTGCGCTGCTGAACGCCAGGCAGCCGGACGTGGTGCTGATCGAGCTGTTCCCGTTCGGGCGTCGGAAGTTCGAGTGCGAGCTGATCCCGCTGCTCACGGCGGCTCACGCCCGCGGGGCAGACCGTCCGCTCATTGTGTGCAGCCTTCGCGACCTGCTGGTGACCGCGCGCCGGAGCCAGCAGGAGTTCGACGATCGCGCCCGTGACCTCTGCCACCGTTTCTTCGATCTGGTGATGGCGCACACCGATCCGATCTTCGCGCGGCTGGAGGACACCTTCCGCCCCTCCGTTCCGCTCGCCACGCCGGTCGAGTACACGGGCTTTCTGACGCGCGACTTCGTTGAGCAACCGTCGGTCGACAGGTCCGGTGTCCTGGTGTCCGCCGGCGGGGGACATGTGGGCGAGCCGCTCTTCCGCGCGGCCGTTGCCGCGCACGCCATCAACTGGCCCGTGCTGCAGCTGCCGACGACGATCGTGGCCGGACCGTTCGCACCGCCTGCCGTCGTCGCGGATCTGCAGACAGCGGCGACGAAGGGTCGAGGGCTCACGGTTCTGCCGCAGGTGCCGAGCCTGGTACCACTGCTCACGTCTGCCCGCGCCTCGGTGAGTCAGTGCGGCTACAACACGGCGCTCGACCTGCTGCGCGCTCGCGTGCCGGCGCTCGTCGTGCCGTTCGCCGAGGGGCGTGAGAATGAGCAGACCACGCGTGCCACACGCCTGGCCGAGTGCGGTCTGCTCGAGACGCTCCCGTCCACAGAGCTCACCCCCGAGCGCCTGGCGGGCGCGATTCGTGAGCTGCTGGACTTCACGCCGGCCAGGCCGACGCTCGACATGAACGGCGCCGAGACGACGTTGCGCCTGCTCTCGGACCTGGCGTCTCGCCGCTCCGCCAGATCGCAAAGGGCGTTCGCGGGGGAGGCGGTCCGGTGAGCGGCTGGCTGGACCCGGTGCACCGCGCGCTCGACGCGCGAGACGTTCCGGTCGCGCTGTTCGTGCGCGATGACGACGCGGGCTGGGCGGATGAGCGGCTGGCGGGTCTGTTGGACACGTGCGCCTGGCACGGTGTGCCCCTGGCTCTGGCCGTGATCCCGTCCGAACTCACTGGCGAGCGGGCGCAGTGGCTCACGGAGCGCCGGCGCGCATACCCCGCACGCCTCGGGTTTCATCAGCACGGATGGGCGCACATGAATCATGAGCCGACTGGGCGTAAGTGCGAGTTCGGCGCGTCGCGGTCGCTCGACGATCTGCGGATGGATCTCACACAAGGGCACGCACGCATGGTCGAGGCGTTCGGTGCGTCGGTAGACCCGGTGTTCACGCCGCCTTGGAATCGCTGTGTCGAGGCGGTGGGTCCGCTGCTCGTCGAGATGGGCGTCGAGGTGCTGTCCAGAGATGTCACGGCAGGCGTCCTCGGCGTCGCCGGACTTCGTGAGTGCCCGGTGCACGTGGACTGGTCGGGCAAGAAGCGCGGCGTCAGGCTCACGCGGAACCAGCTTGGCGCGTCGTGTGCCGATGTCTTGACGAACCGGCCGGTTGCGGGCGTCCTGTTTCATCACGCAGTGATGGACGATCTGGATCTCGAGGATGTCTCGGCACTGCTGGACACTCTCCGGCGTCATTCGATGGTGCAGTTCGTGTCGCTGGTCGAGGCGGCCTCGCTCGCGACGTCGCCTCCCGTGCCAGATGCGACCACAGCGGCGGAGGCGTCCGCATGAACGCTGCATTGTGGCGAGCCTGCGGCGCGCTGCTGCTGGCCCTGGCTTCCGTGGCTCCCTCGTCGGCGCAATCGCTCAGCGTGCAGATTCCGCGCGTGGCGTCAGCACCCGAGCTCGACACCTTCACTTCGCCGGAGGCGCTCCCTCGTCCCGGGCTGGTCTCCGAGTTCCGGCAGCGCGAGCCGCGCGACGGCCGCCCCGCCACGCTCGGCACGACCGCGTACCTGTCGTATGACCAGGATCGCCTCTACGCTGTCTTCGTCTGCATCGACAACCCAGAGAAAGTTCGCGCTCGCTTGAGCCGCCGCGAGGGGGCAGAGGCCGACGACAGCGTGTCGCTGTACCTGGACACGTTCCACGATCGACGCCGGGCGTACGTGTTCACCAGCAACCCGCTCGGCGTGCAGTCCGAGTCGATCAAGACCGAGGGACAGGACGACGACGACAGCTTCGACACGTTGTGGTACAGCGAGGCAACGCTCACCTCGTTCGGTTACACCGTGAAGATGGCGATTCCGTTTCGGAGCCTGCGATTCTCGGGCGAGCTGACGCAGACCTGGGGCATCGCACTCTCGCGGACGGTCCAGCGTCTCAACGAGGAGTCGTTCTGGCCGCTGGTGTCCAAGCGCGCGCAGGGATTCGTTCCTCAGTTCGCCGACGCCCGCGGCTTCGAGCGCATCGCGCCAGGTGCCAACCTGCAGGTGACGCCGTACGGCGTCTTTGCAGACGCTCGCACCGGCGCGGACGCTGACGCCGCCTTCGACTCGACGCGCCGGCTGGGGATCGACGCCAAGGTCGGACTGGGCAGCGCTTTCGTGCTCGACGCGACGGTCAATCCGGACTTCAGCGAAGTCGAATCCGATACTCCGCAGGTGACCGTCAACGAGCGGTTCGAGGTGCTGTTCCCTGAGAAGCGCACCTTCTTCGTCGAGAACGCCGGCTATTTCGCGACCCCAGTCCCAACGTTCTTCTCTCGACGCATTCTCGATCCAGGTGGTGGCGCCAGGCTGACCGGCAAGGCCGGGTCGTGGTTGACTGCGGGCCTGGTGATGAACGATCGAAAGACGCCAGACACCGACGCGGCGACGGCCCTCGTTGGAACGGTTCGACGTGAGTTCGGCCGAGCCGGGCACATCGGAGCACTGGCGACGATGCGCGATGCTGCCGGAGCCGGCAATGCCAATCGTGTCGTGTCGGCGGACGGACGCTGGACGATCGGCGACACGTGGGCGGTCGCCGGCCAGCTGGCGCGAAGCGACACGACGCGCTCTGGAGCGCACACCAGCGGAAAGGCGATGTTCGCGGCGCTCGAGCGTGACGCACGTCACCTCGATATCAGCGCGCAGTACACGGACCTGTCGCCAGACTTCGAGGCGGCCCTGGGGTTCATTCGACGAGTCGACGTGAGACAGGTCGATCACAAAGTGTCCTACCAGTGGCGGCCTGATGGCGGACCGCTGGTCAAGTACGGTCCCACGTTCGACGGCTATCTGATCTGGAATCATGCAGACGCGCTGACCGATTGGCGAACGCGACCTCGGTTCGAGATGGAGTTCGTGGGGCAGACATCCGTGCTCGTCGACCATGCCCGCAGTTTCGAATCGGTGGGCGGCCTCGACTTCGACAAAGCACGCTCGACGATGGAGGTCGAGATCGAGCGGGCTCAGTGGGCGATTGCGGCCGCGTACGAGATCGGGACCGACATCAATCGCAAGCCTGCCGCAGGTCGCCTGCCGCACCTCGTGGACCGACGGGCCGCCGAGGTCGGGGTGTCGCTCAAGCCCGGGCGTCACGTCGCGTTGTCCGAAACCTACCTCCGTACGCATCTCTACCAGCGGGGTGAGGTGGGCGGCTCTCGCACGGTGCTGACCAACGACATCCTGCGCTCGAAGCTGAACGTGCATTTCACTCGCGCGCTGTCCATCAGGGCCATCGTCGACTACGAACGCGTGGACCCGAATCCGGTATTCAGCGCCGTAAAGCGCAAGCAGCCGATGGGCCTCGATATCCTCGGCACCCTCGAGCTGAATCCCGGCACTGCCCTGTATGTCGGCTACGTCGACCGGCTGGAGCCAGAGCGAGCCGACGTGCCGTTGCCTTGGAACCCCATCGTCCGCTCTGTTGGAAGGCAGGCGTTCGTCAAAGTCAGCTGGTTGTTCCGCTATTGATGCAGGCGACAACCCGCAGTGCGGCTCGTGCCGTCCCGTCGTGGCGGGACGGTACGAGAACGACATCATCAGGAGAGCGCGTACTCACATGCACATCCTCGTTACCGGCGCGGCGGGCTTCATTGGCATGCACGTCGCCGAGCGGTTACTCGCGCGCGGCGACACGGTCGTCGGCCTCGACAACCTGAATGCCTACTACGACCCGCGCCTCAAGTCCGCGCGGCTAGCGAGGTTGGCTCCGAAAGAGGGGTTTCGTTTCGTCCGAATGGACATTGCGGACCGCTCGAACATGGCGGCACTGTTTGCCGGCGACCGGTTCGACCGGGTCGTCCACCTCGCGGCGCAGGCCGGCGTACGCCATTCGCTCGTCGACCCACAGTCGTACATCGACAGCAACCTCGTTGGATTCGGCAACGTGCTCGAGGGGTGTCGGCAGCATCAGGTGCAGCACCTGGTGTACGCCTCGAGTTCGAGCGTCTACGGCGGCAACACGCGAATGCCCTTCGACGAGGCGCACAACGTCGACCATCCGCTGAGCCTCTATGCGGCCACGAAGAAGGCGAACGAGGTCATGGCGCACAGCTACAGTCACCTGTTCGGTCTGCCGACGACGGGACTTCGCTTCTTCACCGTGTATGGGCCGTGGGGACGACCTGACATGGCCTTGTTTCTCTTCACGAAGGCGATCCTCGAAGGACGTCCGGTCGATGTCTTCAATGAAGGCCGCATGACACGTGACTTCACCTTCGTGGACGACATCGTCGAAGGAGTAGTCAGTGTGGTGGACCGAATCGCGACGCCCGATCCATCGTTTGATTCGATGCGTCCTGTTCCACACACAGGATCGGCGCCTTACAGGGTCTTCAACATCGGCAACAATCAGCCAGTGCGGCTGTTGGACTTCATCGAAGCCGTCGAACGGGCCATTGGAAGGTCCGCTCGGAAGAATCTGCTTCCGCTGCAGCCCGGTGACGTTCCGTCCACCTGTGCCGACGTGTCAGAGCTGACCGAGTGGACCGGGTTTTCGCCGTCGACGCCGGTGGAGGAGGGCGTTCGTCTCTTCGTCGCCTGGTATCGCGACTACTACCGACACGCAGCCTCACCGGAGGCTCACGACAATGCCAGACGTCGCCGAGGTGTCTTCAGCGCCGGCGACATCCCAGTCACGAGTCACTCTTGTGGTTAAGGCGCACAAGGGTGGCCGTCTCTTGCTCGTCCGACACGCACAAACGAGTTGGAACCTTGCAGATCGCAGACTCGGCCGCGCCGACATCCCGCTCGACAGCGACGGACAGGAGCAGGCGCAGCTCCTCTGCCAGCAACTGGAAGGCGAATTCGTCGATGCCATCTTCTCGAGCCCGCTCGTTCGTGCGCGCGACACCGCGGCGCCGACGGCGCACCGCCGCGGGCTCATCGTGCAGATCGATCCCGATCTGGTCGAGTTCGACTACGGCAGCTTCAGCGGCCTGACACGCAGAGAGGCGAAGCTGAAGCTGGGTCGCGATTATCTGCACACACCCGTACTTGGCGGAGAGAGTCTTGCCGACGCGTGGGTTCGCGCGTGTCGCTTTGCGGCCCGCGTGAAGCCTGCGTTGTCAGCAGGATCACGGTTTCTCGTCGTGGGGCACCAGCGTATCAACCGCCTGCTCGTGGGAGCATTCGAGGGTAGGACGCTCGACGAAGCGGCCGCGGCCAAGGACTACAAGCCGTCGAACGGGTCCGTGCTCGAACTTCAGGTAGGAGCTGACCAGCGCGTTGCGAGTCGACGCGTGTTAGAGCGCCCGGCCAGTGACACACGACATCGCCAGGTATCGCAGCCATCTTTCCGCCGAGGCCCTGCATGAATACGATTGCTGTCGTTGGTTTGGGCTATGTGGGTCTGCCACTGGCCGTTGAATTCGGCAAGACGTTCCGAACGCTCGGCTTCGACCTGTCGGCCGAAAAAGTTGCCTGCTACGAGCGGAATGTGGACCCGACAGGAGAAGTGAGCCCCGATGATTTCAGGGCGAGCGAGCACCTTACGTGCAGCACGGACCCGCGCGTCATCGCTGCGGCCGACTTCATCATCGTGGCCGTGCCCACGCCCGTGGACAAAGCGCATCAGCCCGATCTGGGCCCTCTCGTGGCGGCGTCCGAGAGCGTCGGGCGATACATCAGTCGCGGCGCAACAGTGGTATTCGAATCCACGGTCTACCCAGGCGCCACCGAGGAAATTTGCGTCCCGCTCATTGAGAAGCACTCGGGACTCACGTGGAAGAAGGATTTCTTCGTCGGCTACAGTCCCGAGCGCATCAACCCGGGCGACAAGCGGCACACCCTCACGAAGATCACCAAGGTCGTGTCAGGCGACACCCCCGAAACCCTGGCTCGCGTGGCGGGAGTGTACGGTGCCGTGATTACCGCCGGAGTCTACCCGGCTACCAGCATCAAGGTCGCCGAGGCTGCCAAGGTGATCGAGAACACGCAGCGCGACTTGAACATCGCGCTGATGAACGAGCTGTCGCTCATCTTTCATCGCATTGGCATCGACACGAACGAAGTGCTCGAGGCGGCCGGCACCAAGTGGAACTTCCTGCCGTTCCGGCCTGGTCTCGTGGGCGGGCATTGTATCGGCGTCGATCCGTACTACTTGACGCACAAAGCTGAAATGCTCGGCTATACGCCGCAGGTGATCCTCGCTGGCCGTCGCATCAATGACGGTATGGGCAAGTACGTCGCCGAACAGGTGATCAAACAAATGATCGGACATGACCTGCCCGTGAAAGGAGCAGACGTCATCGTGCTGGGCATCACGTTCAAAGAGAACTGTTCGGACCTGCGCAACAGCAAGGTCATCGACGTCGTGCGAGAGCTTAAGAGCTTTGGGGTCCGCGTATGGGTTCACGATCCAATTGCCGACCCGAGTGCCTGCGAGTACGAGTATGGTGTCAGCCTCACCCCCTGGGATCAGCTGCCGAAGGCGTCGGCGATGGTGGCGGCTGTGACCCACCGCGAGTACGAAGGGATGGGCCTGGCGACTTTCGCGGAGCGTCTCGTAGCGGGTGGCCTGTTCGCCGACGTGAAGAGCGCGTACGCGCGGTCAGAGGTGATCAAGGCCGGGCTGCGCGTATGGCGACTCTAGATGCTAAAAATCTTCCATCCGCAACGTCGTGTCCGCTTCGGTCCATGCGTCCTGGAAACGCCGCCGGACAACAAGCGTGCCCGGGACATCGCCGTCCGATGCACGCAGTGCCTGCCAGCGACCCCAGAGCGAGCGACCGTTGTTCGGGTTGCGCTCGAGGTCTTCGCGGAACGCCAGGCCCGCCTCTTCGTAGCGTTTTGCACGAACGAGTGCGGCACCGAGCGACTCGCGAGTCGGATAGAACCAGTCCGAGGGTGCGCTATACGCGACGTGGTCTTCGGCTTCGACCGCCTGCTTCCAGGCTGCGACGATAGCCGCGCTGGCATCGGACCGAACCGCGACCAGCTTCGCTTCGAGAACCGCGTCTGCCACGGCGAGAATCGTCGCCGCCGGATTGTGACCATACTGCGCGCCTGGTGGAACGGTGCCCTTCGCGGCTCTGAACGCGTCGCGTTCCTTCTCCGCGTCTGCAACCGCGCCTAGTGCGGCGTGAGCGACACCGCGTCCGAAGTGATGGAGCGCCACAAGCATCCGCGATTGAGCCGATGGCGACGGCAACGCCAGAACCTCGTTCCACTTGGCGAAGCGCAACAAGACGAACATCAACCTGGCGCCGAATGGCTCCAGTTCGGGCCTGTCGACGAGGATGGGTGCGACCTTCGCCGTCAGTTCCTGTGCCGCCTTCAACGCATTGGCGTACTGGCCCCCCATCATCGCGGCAGACGCCATCGAATCCAGGTTGTGCGTTGCGTAGACGGCCGGATAGTCCGCCGTTGGGCTCAGGCCGGCGATGTACAACCGATCGACCTCCGCGGCACGCGCGCCGGCCGCCACTGCCGCACCGTAGTCTCCGGTGCGCATATAGGTGTGCGCCGGCACGTGGAGCAGGTGGCCGGCTGCGGGCATGAGTGTTTCGAGCCTCTTCGCACTCTTCAGCCCGCGTTCCGGTGTCAGTGACGACTCCGTTGCGTGGATGTAGTAATGATTTGCGCCCACGTGGTCGGGTTCGCGTTCGAGTACGCGCTCGAGTACTTCCACCAGTTCGGCGGTGCCTTCCGCGGGGGCGCCCTCGGCTGTCCACAGTGCGCCTGGATGCAGAGCCATGAGGCTCGCGGCATAGAGCGTCGCGGCGTGTGTGTCGTTCGGATAGGTGCGCGTCAACTGACGCATCGCGTCCTTGTACTCGACGGCGAGGGCACTCGACACGGCCCTGGAATCGATCGAGTACCGCCTGGCCAGAGCAGCGACGTACGCGCGTTCCTTTGCGGGCGCTCGCACCGCCAGCTCACTCGCGCGTTGAACGGCCTCGTACGCGGCCCTCGCACGCGAGGCGTCTACGGGCCGACCGAGCGTCTGTCCGAACGCCAGCGCAATGCCCCAGTGCGGCATGGGAGAACTCGGATCGACTTCCGCGGCGCGGCGAAACGAGCGGATCGCATCATCCCGATTAGACGCATAGACCAGTGCGAGGCCCTGGTCGAAGAATTTCTGCGCCTCCTCGCGGCGCGTCGAGATGGGGAAGTGCACGCCTTGGATGCCCGCCAGCAGCGTCGCGGGGCGTGGGTCGCCCGGTGGCGTGTTCGACGCGGTCGGCAGCTGCGGCGCGATGGACAGCGCTGCGGTCAGCATCAGCGTGGTGAACGGCATGGCTACCTTTCCAGCAGCGACTTCAGAATGCCCAGCGCGCGATGCCACCCTGCGGTGGAGTGATCCAGATACCGCTTCCAGCGTACACCGTTGTCGAACCCGGTCATCACAACTCGCACCATCGTGGACTTTGCTCCATCGGGAGCCGCCGTAGGCGTGAACGTGATCTGCATGGCCAGTGGTCCAAGTGGCCCCCCATCCGGCGGCAGCCAGAACGCGTCGGCCAGAAAGACATGGTCATTCGGCTCGATGTTCATGACCGTTGCTCTGAACACTCCGCCCAGGCGCCCCAGCACATCGTCGACGTCGGTCGAGGCCTGCCACTCGAGGACATACGGACCGAGCAACCGCGGAATCGCGATCGAGCGCGTGGTGCCCTGCCACGCACCAAGCGCTGGAGCGTTGAAGAACGCCGTGAAAACGACTTCGACGGGCGCGACGATGTCGATCGTGACATCGAGTTTCAGCGGCTGTTCCTTGGCGGCCATGATAGCGGGGTCTCGGGCCGGGGAGTCCGGCGCGTACATCGGCGGAAAAGACGCATTCTAACATCTGCTAAAGTGGCCTCCCGATGTCCCAGCAGCCTCTCGCCTACCTGTATCCGGAGTTTCTCGAGAGTGCCGAGGCCCGGCCCATTCGTATTCTGTCCGAGTACCTCGAGCCGCTGCGCCGGTTTCGCGACGAGAAGATTCAGGACACCGTCGTCTTCTTCGGATCAGCCCGCGTCCACAGCCGGGAACGCGCCGAAATGGCGCTGAAGACGTTGCGCGCCAGGGGCGTGATCAACGCTGATGCACAGTACGAGATCGAGCTGAAGAAGAGCCAGAAAGCCGTCGAGTGGGCGCAGTACTACGAGAGTGCTCGCGAGCTTGCGCGCATGATCGCCACCTGGAGCCAGACGCTGCCGTCCGAGCATCACCGCTTCGTCATCACGTCGGGTGGCGGTCCCGGCATCATGGAGGCCGCGAACCGTGGAGCGCAAGAGGCCGGCGGCAAGACCATTGGTCTGAACATCCGCTTGCCGTTCGAGCAAAGTGCGAACCCGTACATCACCGACTCGTTGCACTTCGAGTTCCACTACTTCTTCATGCGGAAGTTCTGGTTCGCTTATCTGGCCAAAGCCCTGGTGATTTTTCCCGGCGGGTTCGGCACGCTGGACGAGCTCTTCGAGGTGCTGACGCTGGTACAGACCGAGAAGCTCTCCAAGAAAATCGGCGTAGTGCTCTACGGTCGAGAGTATTGGCATCAGATTCTGAGCTTTGGTCCCATGTCAGAGTGGGGTGCCATCGCCGAGAAAGACCTCGAACTCTTTCAATATGCCGATACGCCGACCGAGGCGTTCGAGTGCGTGCGCGACCACTTGATCGCCCATCACCTGGAACCAACCGAACAAGAAGCGCTGGCTCCGGGCATTGCGAAGACGCGCGGGTGAGCGAGGACCCCATGATGGACCATCAACGGCGAGAAAAACTCGTGGCCGCGTACAAGGACGGGTACCGCGCCGTTGCCGACGCGCTTGCTGGCGCCACGGACAGCGAACTCGACTTCGAAACGGGCGAGGGCAGGTGGACCGTTCGTCAAATCGTCCATCATCTCGCAGACAGCGAGATGACGTCGGCAATCAGGCTTCGACTGCTCATCGCATCGGAGAGTCCGAACATCGTCGGCTATGACCAGGACGAGTACGCCAGACGGCTGTACTACTCGGACCGGCCGATCGCTGCGGCGTTGGCGGCATTCGACGCGGCCCGACGCACGTCAGCCGAGATTCTCGACCGCTTGTCTGAAGAGGAGTGGCTGCGCGAGGGCACTCACAACGAGATTGGCCGCTACACCGTCTACAAGTGGCTCGAAATCTACGCGGTCCATGCGCATGGGCACGCGGAGCAGATCAGCGCGGCACGGGCGGCCGCGGCTGCGGAATAGGGCTGGCGGGGCAGGCAAGGCTGGCAGGGCGGGCACGCATAAAGCCCTGGTCTTGGCGACCGTCCTCGGCCCTCCGGCCTTCCCGTCTAGTAAATCAAGAACCGCCCTCTGAGCTTCATGAACGTGTCGACGCTCGGTGTCCACGAGCGTGCGATGTCTTCAGCGCGAACGCCCAACTCGAGCTGTTCGCGCGTCTCCGGCGTTCCAGTCAGGATGTCGAACGGCAGCTTCTCGTATTCATACTCGTAGGGTGGCTGCCGCCACTCGAACCAACCGGACTCCGTAGCGCGAAACGCCTCGGTCAGCAGGACGCCTGTCAACACCGGCTGAAAGACCGAGCGATCGGTCACGTGGATTTGACAGCCGCCACATGTGGCCTTCGCATGTTTGTGAAACGTCGGTTCGAACACGGTTGGCCTGAAGTGGACGCCAGGACACTTGCGAGCGTTGAGGGCCTCGGCGAAGCGTTCGTCAGTTACCCACGGCGCTCCCAGCAACTCGAAGGGCCGAGTGGTTCCGCGCCCTTCTGACACGTTGGTGCCTTCGAACAACACAGTCCCCGGATAGACGATGGCGGTGTCGAGCGTGGGCATGTTGGGCGAAGGCATCACCCACGGAGCCTCGGCCGCGTCATGGTACATGTCGCGCGTCCAGCCGTGCATGGCGATCACTTCGAGGTCGGCCCCGATGCCGAAATGATCGTTGAACAGACGGGCGAGTTCGCCAATCGTCATGCCGTGGCGCATCGGAATCGGATAGAGACCGACAAACGACTCGTAGCCTCGCGCCAGCATCGGCCCTTCCACTTGTGTGCCACCGATTGGGTTCGGCCGATCGCAGACGATGACCTTCACGCCGTCGCGCTTTGCCGCCGTGAGGCAGTAGGCCATCGTGTAGATGTAGGTATAGATGCGCGTGCCGACATCCTGCAGGTCGACGACCAGCACGTCGAGCCCCGCCATCATCTCCGGCGTGGGAAGACGCGTCTCGCTGTAGAGCGAGTGAACCGGTACACGCCGGCGCGCATCCTCTCCGTGGCCGCTCTCGATCATGTTCTCTTGCACGTCGCTGCGGAATCCATGCTGCGGACCGAAGATGGCCGCGAGGGTCACGTTCGGCAGCGCCGCAACGCGATCGGCAATGTGCCCAAACCCGTGATCGATCGATGCCGGGTTGCACACCACGCCGACACGCTTGCCCGAGAGCGTGGACGACTGGAGCAGACATTCGGAGCCGAGGGCGATGCGCATGGGCGTCGATTATTTCACGGGCGGGCTCGACAGGTTTGACAGGCCGAAGGCCTGAACCCGAGTTACAAATATCCCATGCCGCGTTCGCTGCCGCCGACTCATGGCGAGTTTCTTCGAGATGCACTCGACATCCTGCGCACCGACTCCCGGATTGTCGGCGTCGCCGCCGGCGGTTCCTATGCGTCCGATTCGATGGACGAGCACAGCGATCTGGACCTCGTGATTGCCGTGGAGCCCGAGCACTTCGCCAGCGTCATGGCCGAGCGCACCGAGATCGCTGCGGCGCTCGGGCCTCTGCTGGCATCGTTCACAGGCGAACATGTCGGCGAACCACGACTCCTCATTTGCCTGTACGCGCCGGTGCCGCTCCATGTCGATCTGAAGTTCGTGGCAGTGCCCGACCTTGCCCAGCGAGTGGAAGATCCAATCGTGTTGTGGGAGCGCGACGCCCGCCTCACCACGGCGCTCGCCGCCGGATCAGCCGCTTACCCGGGCCCCGACCTGAAATGGATCGAAGACCGCTTCTGGATCTGGGTGCACTACGGCGCCTGTAAGATCGCACGCGGAGAACTGTTCGAGGCGATGGACTTTCTCGCGTTTCTACGTATGGTCGTCCTCGGTCCACTCGCACTGCAACGCGCGGGTGCACGTCCACAAGGGGTGAGGAAGATCGAGGCGGCCGCGCCGACATTCGCCGATCGTTTGCGTGAGACAGTGGCTCAGCACGATGCCGCATCGTGTGCCGAGGCACTGAAAGCGGCCGTAGCGCTGTATCGCGAGCTTCGCCCCACGACTGTTTCGGCGGGCGCCGCCGAGGATGCGGCGACGGAGTACCTGGTGAGGCTGACCCGTGAGTAAGGCGTGTGCGCGGCTGCTCTGGACGGCCCTCATGCTCGTCATCCTGCCCGCCAACGCCGGTTCGCCATTGCTCGCGCAGACTCGACAGGTGTTCCGCTGGGCCGGCGATCCGGAAGGCGGAGCCCCGTTCGTCGAGGCCAGCCCCGACGATCCCACTCACCTGGTCGGCTTCGACGTGGAGGTCGCCGCGCTCCTGGCCAAGGGGCTCGAACGCGACCCTGCGTTCGTCTTCGTCGGCTTTGCGTCGATCGATCAGGCCGTCGCGCGTGGTGACGCCGAGATCGGGCTGAGCGGCATCGAGGACACGCCGGCCCACCGCTCGGCCATGTCGGTCACGCTGCCGTACTACGAGTTTCGTGAAGTGCTCGCCGTGCGCGACGCCGACGTCCAGCGGTTTCGGTCGCTTGCCGATCTGGCCGGACGAAAGGTGGCCACACTCGGCGGCACCATCGCCTATGAAATCCTGCTGAAGGCCGAGCGTGAGCACGCCGTCACAGCCGTGTCCTACGACGATGACGCGCATCCGTACGAGGACCTGGTGAACGGGCGTGTCGACGCGGTGTTGCTCGATAACGTGGTGGCGAATCGTCGCGCGAAGAACGTGGCTGGATTTACGGTGCAGCCTGGCAGTATCGCAACGGGCCACTATGTCGGCGTGCTCGCGAGGTCGAACGCCGACCTGCGCGATCGCTGCGACGAGATCCTCAAGGCCGCCATGGCCGACGGCACGCTCGAGCGTATTTTTCGGAAATGGGGGGTGTGGAACGACGACCAGCCTCCGCTCTACCGACGCGTGCTGGCTGGCGAACCGGTCGCGGCCATCGTCGGACTCGATACGAGCAATGCCGTGTCAGCCATTTCGCGGTGGGAGGCGGCCCGGCGCTACATCCCGTCGCTGTTGAGGGCATCGGTGGTGACGATCCTGCTGTCATGCACGTCGATGGCCCTGGCTGTCGCACTCGGTATGGTCATCGCCAGTGGACGGGTCTATGGCCGTGGACCCCTGCGCGCCGTCCTGACGGCATACGTCGAGATCACGCGCGGCACGCCGATCTTGCTGCAGCTGTTTGTTCTCTACTACGGTCTCGCGACAGCCATTCGGCTGCCGGCGTTCATTGCGGCATTCCTCGGGCTGGCATTGAACTATGCCGCGTACGAGAGCGAGATCTATCGGTCGGCGCTCGAAGCGATTGGTAGAGGTCAACTCGAAGCCGCGCGCACCCTTGGTTTCACCGAGTGGCAGATTCTCAGGCTCATTCGCGGACCTCAGGCGTTTCGTCTCGCGCTGGCTCCGATGACGAACGACTTCGTGGCGCTGCTCAAAGACTCGTCGTTGGTGTCCGTGCTCACGGTCGTCGAGCTGACGAAGCAGACACAGATCTTCGCCGCCAACCTCGGGAGCTGGGTGCTGCCCGGTGCGCTGTGCGCTGCGCTCTATCTCGCCATGTCGCTGCCGCTTTCGGCTCTCGCCCGTCGTCTCGAACAGCGCTGGAAGGCGCCGACCTCATGAGCACACCAGTCGTCCGCATGCGCGACTTGCAACTTCACCGCGGTTCGCGCGTCGTGTTGGACGGCGTGTCGCTCGACGTCCACCGTGGTGAGATCGTGATGTTGATGGGCGCATCGGGATCGGGCAAGACGACGCTGTTGCGGACCGTCGCAGGACTCGAGACATTCGATCGGGGGGAGATCGACGTTGACGGCGTGTCCTTGAAACACGGAGCGTCCGACGCCGCTGGCCTTCGCGCGCTGCGCACGAAGGTCGGCATGGTGTTCCAGTCGCATTGCCTCTTCGAGCATCTGAGCGCGCTCGAGAACGTGTCCCTGGCGCTGGTGCATGTGCTGCGCGTGCCGCAGGCGTCGGCACAAACACGCGCTCGCGAGCTGCTCGAACAGCTTGGCGTCGGACATCGCGCGAACGCCCTGCCGCGCGAACTATCGGGCGGAGAAGCGCAGCGTGTAGCAATTGCGCGTGCGCTCGCGACCGATCCTCCGGTTCTCTTGATGGACGAGCCCACCGCATCCCTCGACCCCGAACGACGGACCGAGCTGGCTGCGATGCTTCAATCGCTCGTCGAGCGCGGACGCACGCTTGTCGTCGTGACGCACGACGAAGACTTCGCAGCGAGTGCCGCGACGCGCGTTCTCAGAGTGGAGTCCGGACGCGTCGCCTCACCCGTGTAGGACGACCGCCGACCCAGCTGGACCGGTTCATGCAGCTGCTCGATACTGCGTTGCACCTCATCGGAACGGTTGTATACTACGCCGGTCTGGTGGCTTCCCCCGCCTGCTTCGCCCGCGCCGAGAGCCGATCGAGCTTCCGTTCAGATGCCTCGTTCTCTCCTCCCCGCTGTCGCCGAGCCGACGAGCGCGCCACCTTTGCGTGAGGAGCAGGAATGGGTCGCAGGCTATACGTCGGGAATCTCCCCTACACCGCTGGTGAAACGGAGCTACAAGAGCTGTTCAGCCAGGCTGGGAACGTTGAATCGGTGCGTGTGATGCGCGATGCGGCAACCGGCCGTGCTCGAGGCTTCGCGTTCGTCGAGATGACGACCGACGAAGAAGCGCAGAAGGCCGCGACCGACTTCAACGGCTTTCAGATGGGGGGCCGCGCCCTGACCGTGAACGAGGCCCGGCCGAAGCCCGAAGGCGGGTTCGGTGGTGGCGGCGGGTTCGGCGGCGGTGGCGGCAATCGTGGTGGTGGTGGCGGCGCACGCCGTGAGCCTCGCTGGTAATGGCACCAAAAAGCTGGGCAAAGGGTGACCGCGTGGTGCAGCCGACCTACGGCGCTGGCACCATCCTCGAATACAACGAACATCACGTCGTCATCGAGTTCGACGAGAACGGCAAGCGCACGTTTTCCACGCGCCTCGTCGTGCTTCAGACGACGAACGAACCGGCGCCTGCGAAGGCCGCGCGTAAGCGCGCCCCGCGCAAGGTGAAGGCAAAGAAAGTCGAACCAGCCGAAGACGAATAGATATCTAACGGCCGAACTCGCCGCGGGCAACGCGGCGAGTTTGATGTCGCGTTCTGCGCCTTGCCTGGTTGGGCGCAGAGATTCAGTCAACTCACTGCGACCTTCCACTGGTGGCGTTTCGCGCACCGTCCCGACCGTCCCGACTCTCCCGGCCTTGTGCTACGCGCGTTCGGATGCGATCGTGTAGTCGTACCACTCGACGATCTTGCCGTCCTTGATCAAGAACACGCCGACACCGTGCCAGCTCTTGAGCTGAAAGTTGGAGAACCGATCGATGCGCTCGTTGACGACCATGGGGCCGCGCGCCCACGTGTCGAGAATCTCGAACTGGTTCACGTTGTTGATGATGGTCTTGATGCGTGCCGTCAGCGCTTCGCGACCCTTGGCCGGCTCCATTGTTTCGGTCATCCGGTAGGCGCCGTTGTCGGGGAAGAAAGCGAGGATCTTCTCGAGGTCGTGGCTGGGCCACGCCGCGCAGAAGTCTTTGACGATTTGCATGTTCGCTTTTTCCACGGCTGATGGTTCAGCCGCGTCAGCGCTTCGGGCGAGCCCGGTTGCGGCGGCAACGCCGAGTCCGCTCGCGAGGAACATGCGTCTGTCGATCGTGCGTCCTGTGGTCTCCATCGATCACCTTCCCGTGGGCGTGCCTTCAGTGGCTCTGGCGAATTGTGGCCCTTTCTCGCGTCGGGGCGTGAACAGAAATTCCGCGGCGTCACTCCCGCTGATGAACTCTCCCACAACAGCTCGTACCTGGTTTGTCCACAGTACGGAACCTGAACCCGTCGGCGCATCGCGAGGCATTGCGGCGTCGTCGTCCCGCTACCGCGCCGCGGGAAACGACTCCTGGGCCGCCGTCTCCGATCTTGCGTCGACGTCCGGAACGTCCGGACATCGACGCGAGCGATGAGCCTGCGTCGCCGTTTCCGACTTTCGGATTCGGCGCGGCGCTCCACGGGCCGCCGCCACCGCAATGCCTCACGTCGTTTCCGCGATGGCCAACGCGGTCCTATCGACACTACGAACTTGAGTCAGTGCGTGCTAATGCAGTCGCGAGGGCCCTCGCCACGACGTTCCCGCTCGACCACGCCCACTGGAAGTTGAAGCCACCCAGGCGGCCGTCGACGTCCAGCACCTCGCCGACCAGATAGAGTCCGCGACACACGCGCGACTCCAGCGTCTTCGAGTCCACCTCGGAGAGCGATACGCCACCCGCTGTCACTTCAGCGTAGTTGTAGCCCCTGGTGCCGACCACCGGCAGTGGCCATTCGACCAAGCCGTGGGCCAGGCGACGCCGGGCGTCGCGCGTCACACTTCCTGCCGGCTCCGCAACGTCCACGTCGAGCGCTCGCAACAGTGCGCTGGCCACCGCTCCAGGAACCATCGTCGAGCTGATCGTTTGGAGAGACACTCGCGGGCGCTCTGCGATCGACTGTACCAATCGCGCATCGACTGCATCGAACGCCAGACCCGGACAGAAATTCAGAGTGAGCCGGACCTGCTGTCCTTCGGCCGTCGCACGCGCCCAGTGTCGCGATACATCCAGCGCCGCCGGTCCGCTGACGCCGAAGTGTGTCCATAGCAGTGACCCGCTGATGCGGGCAGACACTCGTCCATCGATCCACACGGCGATCTCGCTCGGATGCGAGACACCCGCAATCGATGCGTGCGCGAGCGGGGAAGCAGGGTCTAGCAGCAACGGCACCAGAGCGGGGACAGGCGGAACGATCGTGTGTCCGAGCGTGCGCGCGAAGTCGTATCCGGCGCCGTCGCTTCCGCTCTTCGGCAACGACTGACCACCGGTTGCGAGCACGACGAACCGAGCTCTCATGGCTTCGCCGGCCCCGTGCAGCTCGAATGCGTCGCCCGTTCGTTCGATTGCGTCAACTCGGTGTGCGTCCAGACGCTCGACCCCGCATCGGTCCGACTCGAGCAGCAGTGCGTCGAGCACCTGTTTCGCGCGACCGGAGTCGGGGAACAGCTTGCCGTCCGCCTCTTCGTGCAGGACAACGCCGATGGCGTTGAAAAACGCGACCGTTTCTGGAACGGTGAGTGCCTTCAGCACTTGCCGTACGAACGCACGCGACCCGCCCGAGAAATCGCGTTCGTCGACGCGGACGTTGGTGACGTTACAGCGCCCCCCTCCGCTGACGAGGATCTTCGCGCCGGGCCGCCGCGCGCCGTCGACCAGCACGACCCGCGCAGATGAATTCAACCGCCGCGTGAAAATCGCGGTGGCCAGTCCAGACGCACCGGCGCCGATGATGACGATGGGGAGGGATGGCGGGGAGGTGATGCCCGCATTATCTCGCGTCCAGGCGGACGTCGTGGAGGCAGCCTACCGCATGCGCGAGCGGCGCGTCAGAAACCAGAGCACGATGAGGACGCCGCCGATGATCATCCAGGTCCGCTGCTCTATGCCCAGGAGTCCCTGCCACAAATTCGAGATGAAGATCCGCGCCGAGTCGTTCACCTCCGACCAGGAGCCGAGGCCCACGTACTCGAGGATGGACTGCGCGAACAGCTGATTGCGCATGAGAAACATCGTGTCGCGATCGTCCGGGGATCGCCAGCACTATTCTGTGCCGGCCCGACTCCAGCTCGACCCTCTCGTCGTTCTTGTCCTATGAAGTCAGAGCCTGACCGAGGCGTCCTGTGTGACTCGTTCCTCCACGTGTGCCCGAACTACGGCCTTCCGGCGCACGCATCGCGAACGCTCGAAGACGTGAGTAACCCGTAGTGGCGATATGATCAAGCCGCGTTGGTCCGCATTTCCTCCCAACAAGCTACTGCCTGGATCTTCCGAGCGCTCGCCTGGGCGACCATCGTGTGGATGCTCGGCGGAAAGGCCTGCGCGCTGTTGCTTCTGGCAGCGCTCGCAACCCAGACGGCTGCCAGGGTGCTGCACGCGTGTCGGGCGCGCGAGTCCGTCGCACGCAGCGTGCTTGCGCTTGCTGTCAGCGGTCACGTGCTGCTGTTTGCATCCACGATCCAGTCGGCCCTGTGGCCGTTCGCCGTGCCAATCGGCATGGGCGTCTTCATGTGCCATGCGATCTCGTACCTGGTGGACGTGAACCGGGGCCTGGTCGACCCCCGGCACGACGTCACGGCCCTGTTGTTTCTCGTGCAGTTGCCCGTCTTCCCGGCGGGACCCTTGTGGCGCTTCAACGAGTTTCGCCAGCAGTTGAAGCACACCGATGTCACCATGGCAGGCTTCTCCTACGGCATCCGGCGAATCACCACAGGCCTCATCAAGGTGCTGCTGATCGCCGAGCCGCTCAGGTCGACGGCCGACCAGATCTTCGCCTTACGCGTCACGCGTCTGTCGACAGATACCGCGTGGCTGGGCGCCGTGTGCGCCGCGCTCGACGTGTATTACTGGGTGTCTGGGTTCTCCGACGTCGGCATCGGACTCGGTCGAATCGTTGGTTTCCGGCTGCAGGAGAACTTCCGTCGGCCATTTACCGCGGACTCGATCCGCGAGTTCTGGCGGCGGTGGAACGTTACGCTCATGACATGGCTTCGCGACTACCTCGCGCTGCCCAGCGCCGGCCACGACCGTCCCACTCTTCGTCTGTTTCTCGCCACAGTCGCCGGGATGCTCATCGTCGGCTCATGGCAGCGAACAACGCTGCAAGTGGTGCCGTGGGCTGTGTACTTCGCGCTCTGGCTGGCGATAGAAGCCCTGGGTTTTGCCGCGGTGTTGCAGCGCCTCCCACGAGCGGTGCGCCACGTGTACGTGCTGCTGGTCGTCATGTTCGGCTGGATGTTGCTCCGCGCAACCGGCCCAGGTCCGCTGGTTGGTTACCTCGAGGCGATGGTCGGCTTATCGGTCATGAAGTTCGGTGCGTCGAGCGTCTACCTCACGTGGGGGTTCACCACGGCGTTTGTGTGCGCCATCATCTTCGCCGGACCCATGGTGGGGAACATCAGTCGCTGGCGCGTGTCAGTCGACGCGGCCACGGCGTCGCTCATCATGATGCTGGCTGCGACCGGCGTGCTCATGTGGCAAGCGGTCGCCGGCCTTCGACGCCTGTTGTCTCCAGGCGACAGTGCGAATCGCTCCTAGCGGCTCGGTTCTGGACCTGCTCGTGCGAGCTCGGCACGTGGTCCCCGCCTCACGAGGAGCGGCGTCAAAGTTCTGACGCGAGCCCCAGCCGCGAATTTCAGCGCCGCCCACCTTCGTTTACGCGCATGCACGTGACCGCCGCATCAGACGCGCGACTGCGTGGCGCACGCGATGGTCGGCATGCGCATCTTCGTGCCTCACATCGACCCGCCTGTCGCGTTTTTCATCACACGGGCAATCGCACCACGACGTACCGCCATTGACCCGCAGTGAGAGACCCTCTAAGCTTCGATTGTCCCCCCAATGATCGGCCTCGTCATCTCCCATTACCGCGTGATCGAAGAGCTGGGCGCCGGCGGCATGGGCATCGTCTACAAGGCCGAGGACGTGAAGCTGTCGCGACAGGTGGCGCTGAAGTTCCTGCCCGCCGACCGCAACCACGATCGTGTCTCGACGGAACGCTTCCTGCGCGAAGCGCGCACGGCTTCGGCGCTCAACCATCCGAATATCTGCACGATCTACGAGGTGGACGACTTCGAAGGACGGCAGTTCATCGCGATGGAACTGCTCGAGGGCCAGACACTCGAACACGCGATCAACAATCGACCGCTGTCCATCGGTCGGATGCTGGACGTATCCATTCAGATTGCCGACGCGCTCGATGCTGCGCACGGGCAGGGCATCCTGCATCGCGACATCAAGCCAGCGAACATTTTCATCACCAACCGGGGGCAGGCGAAGATTCTCGACTTCGGGCTGGCCAAGGCACTCACTCCGTCAGCGCCCAACCCGCTGGCGACGATGGCCGCCACGCGCGATGATGCGGCTCTCACCACGCGGGCTGGCGTGGCGCTCGGCACGATTGCCTACATGTCGCCAGAGCAGGCACGTGGCGAGACGCTCGACGTCCGCACCGATCTGTTTTCATTTGGTGTGGTTCTCTACGAGATGGCGACCGGCGAGCGGTCGTTCCTCGGAGGAACAACCGCGGTCATTTACGACGCGATTCTGAATCGCGATCCGCAGGCCCCTCGCGAATTGAACGCCAATGTTCCGGAGGAACTGGAACGCATCATTGGCAAAGCGCTCGAAAAGAATCGCTCCACGCGCTATCAAACCGCCACCGAACTTCGCGCCGACCTGGAGGCGCTGAAACGTGAACGCGACCTTCGCAGCAGCGGCTCGCGTTCGGTAGCGCCCGCTGCACCGAGCGGACCGAAGTGGTCGCAGTCCGGCGTTGCTCCGGCCGTTGCAACACCCGCAGCGTCGGCACCCGCACACGTCCTTCCCGCGGCGGCCATCCCCGCGGCCCCGGCGGCCGCGCGGCCATGGGCGCTCATCGGCGGTGCTGCGGTGGTCGTTGTGCTGGGCCTCGGGTGGTTCGCGATGCGCTCCGCCACACCCGCGTCACCGGCTGCTGAACCTGTCCCTGCGGCGGCTGAAACAGCGGCAGCTCCCGCGATTGACCCGTCGGCCGCAACCAATACCGTCAATCCTGCGGCACCGGCACCGGCCTCAGGCGGGGCTGCGGCGATCGGTGCTGTCGCTTCCGCACCTAATTCGCCGGCGCCAGCGACGTCGACGCAGGGCGGACCGGCCCCGCGCGCATCGGCAGCGTCCGCCGCCACGCGGCCCGCGACGCCGGCGCCAGCGGCGGTAGCCGAAGTCGCCGCGGTCGATCCCGTCATCGAGGAGCTACGCGTCGTGCGGGCCAAGATCGATTCGAAGCTGTATGAGCAGGCTCTCGCCGACGTGAAGACGGCAATTGCGCGGCATCCGGCCAGCCCCAGCCTGCCGACCGCCTATCTGCTCATGGGCAGCGTCTTCGAACAGCAGTCGCGCCTGGATGACGCCATGGCGAACTACGTGGAGATGCGTAGCCGTTTCGCCAATGCGCCGGTGGCAGCGGAGGCGACGTTCCGGCTCGCTGATGTCACGAGTCGATCGAGACGCGAAGACAGAGACCGCTCAGCCCTCGCACTCTACGATCAGGTCGCGACGACGTATCCGGACAGCGAGTGGGCGCCCCGCGCCTTGCTGCGCAAGGGACTGATCGAAGAGCGGACCAGGCTGCATGTCATCGAAGGCACCCTCGGGTCGGTCCCGTCCGCGCTCGTGTCGTACAAACGTCTAACCGAGCGCTATCCCAGCGCCGAGGGCGTCGAGCCGGCGTTCGCCAGGCTGGCCGAGATGTACGACGACCTGAAGCGGTACGAACTGGCAGCAGACGCGTGGTACGGACTCGCGAGGCAGTACCCCGCCAACACACGCGATGCCGCCTGGCGTGCCGCTGACTTGTATGAGAAGCGTGCCAGGAACCTCGAGAAGGCACACGCAGCGTATGCAATCGTGCCCCAGAGCTCGAGCCACTACCGAGACGCGCAGAAGAAGCTGCAGCCCTAGGGCGCGTGCGCCCGTGGGTGGACTCCTCGACTTTCGGCGCACGCGGGCTCTGGGCTTTGGGCGATAGGCTTTGGGCGTGGAGCTAACGCTCGCGCTGATGTTTCGTCTTCGCCGTCACGCTGCACAACCGCTCCGACCGTCCCGACCGTCCCGACCCTCCCGGCCAAGCATGTTGCTGACCGATTCAGAACCTGTCCGCCCGCGCTTCCTTCCACGCATGTCCGAGGCTGCCGTTCACCGATGACGCCAACAGCGCGCCCGGTTCGAGCGGCGGATAGATGTCGTAG
>JBEBGB010000531.1:0-3855 GCA_040081675.1 Vicinamibacterales bacterium | reverse complement strand
AGTCGCGTCGCCGTAGGAGCAACCGGCTGCCGTCGCACAGTACTGCGGCGCTGCGGGCCGGAGGTTCTCGAACATGCCAGCGATGTAGTTCTGCGCGCCAGAGTGCCGGAAGCCGCCGTAGAACCAGAGCTTGTCCTGTACGAGTGGACCCCCAATGGCGGGGTTCACGTCCCACAGCTTCTTGACGCTGTTGACGCGAAGGAGCCCCACCTTCTGCAGGTCGGCCGACAGGTTGTCGCTTTGCAGCGCGTCGTTGGCGAAGCTGCCGAAGAAGTAGCCCTTGAAGGTGTTGCCGCCTTCTTTGGGAATGGTGTTGCTCAGCACACCGCTCGAGCGCCACTCCGTCGACAGCGCGCTCGTTGTCACCGTCAACTCCTGGACGATGCCGGTGTTCTGCACGAGCGTGGTGTTGTAACCACCGCCCGTGTTGTTCATGTTGTTGTACGGCATGCCGTTCATGACGAGCGGCATCTGGTCGCCACGGCTGCCGTGGACCGACAGCGTCTGATAGCGCTCGCCACCCGACCCGCCGACGTCCTGGTTGGCCAACGGAATGATGACGCCCGGCACGAGGACGCTCAGGCTCTGGAAGCTGCGTCCCGTCGGCAGGGCATCAATCATCGTGCTCGTGAGCGACTTGCGCTGCTGGGTACTCTGCGTGTCGATGAGCGGGCTCTGGCCGGAGACCGTGATGGTCTCTTCGAGTCCGCCGACTTTCAGATCAGCGTTGACGGAGGCGGTGAAACCACCGGTCAGTTCGATACCTTCGCGCTTCACGGTGCTGAATCCGACCAGCGAAAAAGTGACGGTATAAGTGCCAGGTCGCAGATCGATGATGCTGTAACGCCCATCGGCGTCCGCCACGACCGTGCGGACTTTCTCGATCAGGGCAGGACTGGATGCCTCGACGGTTACGCCCGGCATGACACCGCCAGACGTGTCGCGCACGACGCCAGCGATGGCCCCGTTCTGCGCAAGCGCCACACCTTGACCGACGGCCAGGCACGCGAGCGCGAACATTCCGAACCTCAACAACTTGAACATGAATCCTCCAACGACAGCTACCGCCTGAATGAGCGGACGGATGTTCTCATAGCAGGTATGTCAGCGCAACGACCGTGCGAAAGCCCAGCTGGGCGATTTGTCACCCGATCCAGGTCTCCGTAGAATTGGTGACTCTGGTGGTCCGATCGCGAGATCGCTCGTGCACTGAGGGTGGCGATGCGCCTGCGATGCAAGGCGTGACGAACGAGAATACCGGGAGTATTTGAGTGAGGAGCAACGCAGCAGCGCAGGATGCAGCGCCGGCCGAATGCCGAGCGATTTCGCGATCGGACCACTAGCATGGACCGCGCAAACGACTTCAGAATCTGGCGCTTGCGGAAGCGCAACCTCTACGTCGATGCCGAACTGCGGCAGGTCAGTGACAGTGCTGAATACGATCTGCTCGTCTATTACGGGGCGACGCTGACCTCGTCGCGGCGGTGCGCGACGCGCGCAGATGCCGTGGGCGAGGCGAAAGCGAGACGCACTGAGTTAGAGAGGGAAGGCTGGACGTTTCACTGGTAGGGGACAGGCTGCTATGGGCGGTAGGCGGTCGGTGCTATGCGGAGATCGCCAAGAGTTCCTGGCTCTGATCGACCGGAAGCGAGATGGTGAAGGTGGTGCCCTTGCCCGGCGTGGTGTCAAAGCGCAGTTGTCCCCGATGCTTCTCGACGATGACCGCTCGCGCGATCGCCAGGCCCTGGCCCGTGCCCTTGCCGACGGCCTTCGTCGTGAAAAACGGATCGAAGATCCGGTCGGCCACCCACGCGGGGATTCCGCCGCCCGTATCGGTGATTTGCACCACCACCTCGTTCCCCTCGCATCTCGTGCGAACCGTGATCAGTCCCTTCGGGCCGTTGTCACCGGCGACGTCTCCGATGGCGTGCGCGGCGTTGGTGACGATGTTCAGGACCGCCTGGTTGATTTCACCGGCAAAGCACATCACAGGGGGAAGCTCGCCCAGGTCGGTTTCGAGATCCGCCACATACTTGTACTCGGTGCGAGCGACGATGAGCGTGCTCTGAATGCTGCGATTGAGATCGACGGCGATCATCTCTTTCTGGTCGGGATGGGCGAACTCCTTCATGGACCGTACGATTGAGGCGACGCGCTGCAGACCGTCCATGGACCGCTCGAATGCCCGCGGCACCTGCTCGACCAGATAGGGCAGGTCCGCCTCTTCCTCGGCGTCGAGTGCCGCTGCCGCAGCGGACGCCGCAGGCTTTCCCGTCGCGACCGCCTCCCGGACCGCCTCCAGGCTCTCGACGACTCTGAATAGCTCCGCGGATGCGTCACGCAGAAAGAACAAGCTGTCGGACACGAACTGCACTGGTGTGTTGATTTCGTGAGCAATGCCGGCGGCCAGTCTGCCGACCGATTCCAGCTTCTGCGCCTGGGCGAGCTCGCGTTCCAGCTGGTGCTTTTCGGTCAGATCGAGCACCAGGCCCCGCAGGCTGCGGTCGGTGCCCGACGATGCCTCGGCCGACACCACCCACCGCAAGTGCAGGGACCTTCCGTCGGCATGTCTCGCGGGCGACTCGAACTCGAATTCGCCGCCGCTTGTGGCCTCCGCGAATCGCCGGCCGACCGTGCTATCGCGACAGCCGTCTTCCATGTTCTCCAGGAATCCCTCGCGCTTCCACTCGTCCACCGCGACACCGAGGAGCGCATGACCCTGCGGTCCGACGTAGGTGAACCGGCGTTCGGCCAGCGAAAAGGCGAAGGGTACCGCCTTGGTGCTCTCGGCAATGAGCCGGAACTCCTCGCGGCTGTCACGCAGCTCGTGCGTCCGCTCGGAGACGAGGTCCTCCAGCCGCGCCTGCTCAGTGCTCGCGAGTTGCTCTCGCTCGACGAACTGCGAGCGCAGCCGGTCGACCATTCGGTTGAAGGCCGATGCGAGCGTTCCGATGTCGTCGTTGGCGCCGGGAACGAGATCGGGGTGCTCGAATGCGCCGGCGGCGATGCGTTCGGCGGCCGCTGCAATCGTGCTGATACGCCGGCTGACGCCACGCGACAGCAGGGTGCTCAGGACGACCGCGGCAATGAGGGCGACCGCCGCAATACCGAGTGTGGTCACCAGGGTCTGCCGCGTTTGCTGGTCAACGGCGTCCGTGGTCACGCTCAACAGCAGGCTGCCTCGCACTCCGTCCGGTGCGACGATGGGTGCGAAAACCGTCAGGTGCGCGGGCGCCGGTTCTTCGGACGGCCGTCCGTTCAGCAGAACCTCCGGGTGCAGACCGCGCCCTTCGATGAGCGCTCCGCGCGCATCGTAGACCGCGAGACCGTCGACGTCGGAATCCGCCGAGAACGCCGAGAAGATTTCGCGCGCCGTCATTCTGTCGTTGAACGCCACGACGGCTCGAAGTTGAGGAGCGAGGAGGCGGGCGTAACGCACCGCCCTTTCGCGCAGTTGCTGCGTAGCGTGCCTGTCAGTCAGGGTGGCGATGGGGATGCTGACGGCCGCGATGGCCACCACCGCCAGCAAGACGAAGCTCAGAAACAGCTTGCGGCGCAGCGAGAGGCTCGACCGGACGCCGTCCGCACGGGTCATTGGAGTTCCGCGCGGGCGGGCGGCGCGATGTACTCGCGCGGTAAGTCGCCAGTCAACGACTCGAGCCAGGCACAGATCTGTTGCACCTCGGTCGCGGTCAACTCGAGGTCCAGCTGGTGACGCGCCATCATCTCGACCGCGCTCGGCAACGTCACCACTGAGCCGTCATGGAAATAGGGTGCGGTGCGCGCAACGTTCCGCAGGCTCGGCACCTTGAACATCATGTCGTCGGCGGGGTCGCCAGTGAGCTCGCGGCGGCC
>JBEBGB010000077.1:0-14132 GCA_040081675.1 Vicinamibacterales bacterium | reverse complement strand
TCAACCGGCGTACATCCTGGATACGGCGTCATCGGGAATTGGGCGATGGCGGGACTTCCCAATCGAAGACTATCCGGCGTTGGCTCGACTGGTCCGTCGCAAGTACACGCAGGTGGCGACCGTTGAAGGCGTGCACATCCTGCGTCGTAACGACTGCAGATTGTCGAACGAAATGGCAGGCAGGCGACGAAAGGCTAATCAGGCGCCGGCGCGGTGAACCGGTGGCGCACCAGCAAGCGGACAGCGTGATAGCCATCGCGCCATCGAATCTTCTTTCCTGCCGCCTTGGAACGCGGTGAGAACACCACCGGGAGTTCCACGATGCGGGCGCCTCGGCGCAGCAGCATCACGGTGATTTCGGGCTCGATATCGAAGCGATCTGCAGTGAGTGGCAGGCGGCGGGCGAGATCGCCGCGCATCACCTTGTAGCAGGTCTCCATATCGGTCAACGACGATCCGTACAGCACGTTGGTCAGGAGTGTCAGACCGGCGTTGCCCAAGCGGGTCATCAGCGGCACGTGCGCGGAGCCGCGCATGAAGCGCGAGCCGTAGACCACATCGGCTTCGCCGCGCAGCACCGGTTGCGCCAGGTCGGCGAGTTGCGCGGGATCGAGTTCCAGATCAGCGTCCTGGATCGCCACGATCGTGCCCGTGGTGCGGGCCAGTGCGGTGCGCACGGCTTTGCCCTTTCCACCATTTCGTTCCTGATGAATCGCCGTGATGAGCGGGCTGGCGGCCGCGGCGACGTCAAGGGCGGCCGCGGTGCCGTCGCGCGATCCGTCGTTGACGGCGATGATCTCGCGCGGAATTGGCAGGTCGATGGCCAGTAGCCGTTCGAGCACAGCGCCAATGGTGGCGCCCTCGTTGTAGACCGGGACGATGATGGAGAGGAGCGGTTCCAAGCGAGCGGCAATCATACAGGATGGAGTGAACGGGCCAGAGTGGCCGCCGGCCTCGCCCGCCCCACCTGCCTTGCCTGCCTCGCCTGCCTTGCCTGCCCCCTCTAAGGGACGGCGGCACACGTCGAAAGGCCGCGGCGCCTGACCACAGCGGCAGTGCCGAACGCGCGGACAATTTCCAGATCGCTTCGCACGTCACGAGAGAGCGCGCCGAGGTCGGCAATCGCATATGGCAGGCCATTCGGCGTCAGCCATCTCAGAACGGCGTCCTTCGGTTCGTACGTCGAGTTATCCCCCGTGCGATCCGAGATGCGCGGATTGCCCAACACCGCTAAGTGCAACCAGTAGGCTGTCTCATCGTCACCGACGAGATACTCGACACAGCCGACCGGAAGGTTGTCACGCGCCCACACTCCGGCTTCGAACAACGGCGCTGAGACCGCTGGTGGTTTTGGATGGAGCGCGCTCGGGGTCTTCCAGAGCGGCCAGGCGACCAGCACGAACACCGCGCCGAGCATCAGCCACGCAGAGCGTGCTTCCCACCTCGCGAACGCTGCATCACCGCGCACGGAGCGAAGGCTGGACCAACACAGTTGCCACAGCGCAGCGACGGCTACGCCTGCGCACACGGTCATCGGACGCAGGACCAGATAGAACATCTTCAGCGCCATGTACGGCTGTGGTGCGCCGCTGCGCAGGGCGACCACGTAGAGAGCGAGCGTCTGAGCCACGAGTGCGCCGACAAACAGAACGGTGGCGCGTCCACGGCGCCGTGCGGCCGCAAGCATCAGGCCCGCCAGGGCCAGCACCACGAGAGGCACACCGAAACTCGCGATCGACGGCCACGGCGCGGAGCCTCCAGTGCCCGCAAGCTGAAGCCAGCCAAGGCGTCCTATCAAATAGGCGCCCGCCACGGCCGTCAGCGGCACGAACGCGACGAGCAGATGCCGTGCGCGCTGCGCCCACGGCGTCTGCCGCCGAAGAACCACGACGAGGAAGAAGGCAAGGGATGGCGCGCCTGTGTACACCGGCCATGTAAGAAAAGCACTGGCGCCCGCGAAGCCCGCGACCACACTCAATCGCCAGTCAGGCTCGTCATCCCACGCCGCCGCGGCCCACCACATGGCAACAGCGAACACCTCGGCAATGACCTGTGCGAAGAAGCCGTAGTCGGTGAATGCTCCGAGGAAATATCGAGGGGCAGCCAGGAGCAGCAAGACGCCGACGGCGCCAAGCGCGCGCGGCGATCGTGCCGGCAACAGTCGCACCGCTATCAGATAGAGAAAACCGGCCTCCAGCGCAACCGCCACGCATTGGACCGCGTGAAAGACGTGCAGTCCGCCGCGACCACTCCACGCTCCCACGAGAGCGGCCACGATGTGCGACCCAGCCGTGTACTGCGCCATCTCTCCGAGCAGGCGGGCAAGCGACTGGTCGTGCACGAGCCGCCAGTGTCGCTCGATGTAGTCGACGAGCAGGAGATGGTGCGTCAGGTCTGGCCCGGTGCTGAGCGGCATCAACGTCGGACGCGCCAGCCAGAGCAGCCACGCGGTGAGTCCAACACCGATCGCGACTGCCACCCGCGTGTCGGTCTGGGCCGGCGCCGAGCGACGCCGCGCGTACACCGCGACTCCGCCGGAACACGCAACCACCAGCGGGAGCATCAGCCATGGCCCGAACGTCAGACCGACGGAGTCGAGCGCATACGCACCAAGAATCGTCGACGCCGGAATCGCCAACGCTGCGAGCGCCCAGGCTTCGGCGCTCGTCATTCCTCTGTGTGGGCCTGATGCGACCTCGTCTCGCAATGCATTGCGGCGTTGTGGGCCTGGGGACGTGTTCATGCGGACGGCGCCGGCAGCATAGCGCGACTAAAGCGGTTTCTAGTTTTGTATGGCGTCGCGCGACATCGACTCGAAAAGCGCGGTTAGAGTCGGAACAACCGCGTGAACTTGACGAGCAGCGCCCGATTTCGCAGCTGTGGGAATCCGGTCGACAGCGTGTCCCGGTTGTCGGTGAGGACGACAAAGAGATCGCTGCCCGGCCGGTACTCCCACCGGAACCGGATGTTGGTGCTCACGCTGGAGGCACTGGAGTTGTACTGCAGGAGGGTGCTCGCGCTCATGCGCGGATTCACGGTGTAGGTCGCCCGCGTGCTGAACAGCGTCGAGGTGAAGTCGCCCTCCGGCATCTTGACGATGTTCAGGGTCAGACCGGGCTCGAGCGTGATCTGCGGATTGATCTGCACACGAGCGCGGCTGGTGCTGATACTGGTGCGGGTGCCGTTGTAGAAGCTGCCGCTCTCGACGGTGACATTGGCAGAGACCGGCCGCTGTGGGCCGAAGTTATAGATCAGATGCACTTCGTTGAAGCTGTACCCCCCCACCGGGATCGTCACGCCCGGTGAGACTTGAAACGGCGCGTCCAGCGACTCGAAGTTCTGCGCCACTTCGAAGGCCAGTCCGTCGCCATTCTGGAGTTCCGCGCGGAAGGCGCCCTGCGCCAGACGCGACTGCAGGCGATTGCTGGGGTCGGTGATGTAGTCGTAGTTGGCCTCGTAGAACCATTTCCGAATCGTCTTCGAGCGGGGCCGGGGGCTGTAGCGCGCGTACATCGAGTTGCGGGCGAATGCCGTGCGGCGCGTGAAGCCCACGTCGGGCGCGAAATTCTGATCCAGGGTCAGGCGCTCGAGCTGCAGACCGTACTTGTCTGCGTTGTAGTCCATCTGCGCGCGATAGCTGGTGTTGCTGCCCGACTTGCCCGGGTTGTCGGATGCCGCAACGTAGGTGTTGAAGTTCAGGTTCTGGAAAAACGAGAACACACCATCGAGTCCTGCCAGTCGACCATGGCCATCCCCGAATGACGATCGCGAACGGTCGGTCACGAGGACGCCAACCGCACTGCGCCGCAGGATGTCCCGCTTCACGCGAAGGATACCGAAGTTGCTGGGCTCGACGCCGCGGCTATCAATGCTGGACGTGCGAATGTCGATCAGACCGACGCTGTAGTTGCCCGCCTTGCCGGTGACGCGTCCGCCAACGTCGATCGGCACTTCCTTCCCATCGAGCAGCCCAATCTGGCGGCTGAAGAACATGACCGGCACGTCGATCGGGATCGGGTTGCCGAAATTGCCGCCACCTCCGCCGGGTGGACGCAGCGAGACGCCCCCGAACGAGAAGATGCCCTGACCCTCGAGAAAGAAGTCGCGCTTTTCCGGAAAGAGCACACTGAACCGCGTGAGGTTCGCCTGCTGCTCGTCTTCTTCGACCTGAGCGAAGTCGGTATTGACGGTCACGTCCGCGGTGATTCCGTCTGTGACTCCCACCTTGAGGTCGATGCCCGCGTTGTGCTTGCCCGTGTTCGTCGCGGCGAAGTTCAAGGGCTGGTCGGTCGTGAACCCGCCAAGACCGTACGGCTTGAGCTCGACGTTGTGTCGAGGTTGCGGCGTCTCGAGACCCACGAGCGTTGCCCCAGACGAGAGCTTGTTGATCGCTCGACGACCGAGTGCCGCCGGCATGCGCGTCAGATACTGGTTCTCGTTCTTCCACTTCACGACGCGCTTGAGATTGACGCCCCACTCGGGCGTACCCGGTGGATATCGGAGCGACTTGAACGGAATGGCCATCTCCAGCGTCCAGCCGTCCTGCGTGCGTGCGGTGCGCGCGTCCCACACGGTGTTCCAGTCGCGATTCATGTCCCGCTCGTCGGTGATGTAGCCGTCGAACAGCCCGCCGGCGAGGCTGACCTGGAACAGAAATCCGTTGCGCCGATCGTGAAAGGTATCGAACACGACGCCGAAACTCTCGTTGTCGTTCGTGCCTTGACCGTCGCGACGCATCTCGCTGATGACCTCGCGGCTCGGCTGCGAATCGTGGAGCCGGGCGGACACGTAGATATTGCGGTCGTCGTAGAGCAGCCAGACCTGGGTGTTCTCCGTGCCAGGCTCGCCTTCGGCCGGTTCCTGCTGCAGAAAGCCGTCGATGGCCGCCACCGACGTGTAGAGGCTCTCCGAAAGTCTGCCGTCGAGCACGACGGGCTCAGGCACGCGAGTGGCGCGGACGCTCACGAGGCCGTCGGCGCCTCGGGTCATGACCGGGCTGGCCAAGGCAGGAGTCGAGGGCGTCGCACCGGTGGAGGTCGTCTCCTGCGCGAACACGCCAATGGCATGCATGCAGAGGAAAACACAAAGAGCGGGAACAGATCGAACCATCTAAGTTTTGCGTCAAGGAATTGGAGGACTACACCCGCGATGAGCTCCTCAACTTTATCAGCTGCGACGGCGGGCACGGTACTATTGCGTCGTGTCTGTGCTCCGTCGCGCGCTCCTGATCGGACTTCTTGTCATGCTCGTGGGCGCACTCGCCTGGCTGTGGCTCAGAAGCCGTACACAAATGTCGGTGATGTTCTCGGCAAATGCCTTCGCGAGCTGGCCGATCATCGTGAGCAACGGCACAGACCCCTGGATTGTGGCCTTGGCACCTCCGGCAGCGGTCATGTCGACACTTTCGGCGGAGGTGACTCGGCGCGCGGGCCGGCCGCTCGTCGCTCCAACACATCCAGGCCTGCCGCTGGTGCTTCGCACAGAGTTCGACGAGGGGCTGCAGGGGGTGTACGGCACTGATTCGGTGGTGCGCATGGCGCGCGATGCTGGGGTCGACGCCACGCATCTTCAGCCAGTCTGTCTCGCGCACCGCGTTCGCGATGGAGCGGAGGGCCGTGCGGAAATCTACTTCGTACCATTTGATTCGCCGGAGTTCTCGCAGCTACGCGTTGACCTCACGCCGGCCGAACCCGAGCACGCAGGGGTGGGCGTCTACGAAGCCGGCACACTGACACCGATCCTCGTCATTGCCACGACGGATGAGAACCTCGACCGGTGGTGGCCGCTGCAGTTCAACGCAGCGACGGACTGCGTGGGTCTCGTTACGACGGCATCTGACCAGAAGTAGAATCCGCCCGCCCCGCCTGCCCTTATTCGCCCGTGTTAGAATTCGCGCCGACCGCTTACTCCTGGAGAGCTGAACACCATGGCACCTGCTCAATCGCGACGCGACCTTCTCAAACAACTCGGCATCGCCGGCGTTGGCTTGTCGGTCGCCAACCTGCCTGGCTTCACACTGCCAGCGCTGGCGCAGGGCGAAACCGTTGTTCCGTTCAGCGACTTTCCGGCGAACTTCAACCCGAACCCGACGCCGGTCACACGGACTTACGACATCCGCAAGATCGACGGCCCGTTCTCGCAAACCGAGCAGTTCTTCACAACGCAGCACTATGGACACCCGACGGTCGACCTTGCGTCGTACCAGTTGAAGGTGTCCGGCATGGTGATGTCACAGCAAACGCTGACGCTCGACGAGCTGAAGAAGCTCGGAGCGCGCGACCTGGTGGCGGGGTTCGAGTGTTCAGGTAACAGCCCGCGACTGATGCAGGGCTTTGCAGGCAACGGCAAGTGGACCGGTGTTCCGCTGCGCCTGGTGCTCGACAGAGCTGGCGTGCATCGCGACGCACGAGAGTTTGTGTTCTTTGGTGCTGACAAGGGCCCCGAAGAAATCGAGTGGCGCAACCAGAAATTCAACGTCGAACAGCAGTTCGGCCGCAGCCTCAATCGTGAACAGGCACTCTCGGGCGAACCGTTCCTCGCTTGGGCGCTGAATGGCCAGCCGCTGACAATCAATCAGGGATCGCCGCTGCGGCTCCTCGTGCCCGGCTGGTACGGCGTCGCCAATGTGAAGTGGTTGTCGAACATCCACGTTCAGGCCGAGCCGTACATGGGCAAGTTCCAGACACGCTGGTACCGCACGTTGCGCGAAGAGAACATCGGCGGCGTCACGATGCCGAAGGAAACGGGCGTGACCCGCATGCGGTTGAAATCGGTGATCGCCCGCGTCACGACGAATGGCAAGGCCTACAAGGTGACCGGGTATGTGCTGAACGACGGCACACCGATTCGTTCGGTCGAAGTGAAAGTGGACGACGGCCAGTGGCAGAAGGCCACCCTGTCGCCCGAGACCTCGAGTACTTACTCCTGGAAACTGTTCACGTTCGAGTGGACCGGCGCAACCCCAGGCGAACACACGCTCGTGTCGCGAGTCACCGACACCAATGGCGCCGTGCAGCCGACAGCCGCCGACCTGGCCACCAAGAAGACGTTCCTCGAAGACAACGGACAGTTTCCGCGGAAGGTCGCGATCTCGTAGGCGCTGGGCAGCGCACGTCCGGTGCTCTCAGTTAGGGCGGGCAGGCGGCTCGCTCATTCGGCGAAGCTTCAGATACAGCGTCTTGTAGTCAGTGCGAAGCAGCCGTGCCGCGGCCGCTTTGTTCCCGTGCGCCTGCGCGAGCGCCTCGGTAATGGCCGCGCGTTCGGCGGCCCACATGGCCTGTTGCGCGATCTGTTTCAGGGACTGTCCGCGGGTCAGTGCCGACAACAGCGGTTCATGGACGGCGTGTCCCCCTTCGAGCACCGCGTGCACACTGTCTGCGGAGAGGATTGGTGTCTGCGATCGCAGCACCGCCTGCCGCACCACATTGCGAAGTTCGCGCACGTTGCCTGGCCAGCCATGCCTTCCCAGCAGATCGAGCGCTTCTTGCTCCACATGGAGCACGGGGCGTCGGAGCTCAATCCCCACTTCCTCCATGAACCGGCGTGTCAGGTACTCGATGTCCTCCGGACGGGTGCGCAGCGGAGGCAAGCTGATGGTGTACTCCGACAGCCGAAAATAGAGATCTCTCCTGAAGGTGCCCTTCACGACGGCCGACTGAACGTCGACGTTGGTCGCCGCGATGAACCGGACGTTCATCGGCGTGGCGCGGTCGGCTCCGATCGGCTGCACTTCCCGCGACTCGAGCACGCGCAGCAGCTTGACCTGCATGAAGAGAGGCAGGTTCCCGGCCTCGTCGAGAAAACAGGTGCCGTTCTCGGCGAGACGGAAGCGGCCGATCTTCCTCCGGTCGGCGCCTGTGAACGCCCCGCGCTCGTGGCCGAACAGCTCTGATTCGAGCAGCGATTCCGGGATGGCGCCGCAGTCGAGGGCGACAAACGGTCGCGCGCGTCGATCGCTGGCGCCGTGAATCGACTGCGCGACCAGTTCCTTCCCCGTGCCAGTCTCTCCGGAGATGAGCACGGTGAAGTCAGACGCGGCTACCGCCTTGACCTGCTGGGCAATCGCCGCGACGGCGGCGCTGGGTCCCATCTGTGCGGCCAGCGTGTTGACGGCGCGAGCGCCAAGGCCGCGAAGTGGCTCGCCCGATCGGCCGGCGAACGCACGTACGGCAATCGCTCGTCGCACGCTGGCAAGGACCTCGGCGAGGCTGAACGGCGGGGGCAGCACATCGGCTGCGCCGAGCAGCATGACCTGGACGATTGTGCGTGGGTCGGCCGTGCCGAGGACGATGACCGGCAATGACGGTACATGAGAGGTCAGCGCCTGCAGGACACTCATCGCGTGTGTGTCAAGCAGCCGCATATTGAGGATCGCCACGTCGAGCGCTGTGGCCCTCGCGATCGCGATCGCTGTCGCCGCCTCCGACGCGGTATGCACGTCAAAGGCCTCCGCCTGCAGCGCCGCGTCGAGGTCACGCTCGAGAGGCTCGTCCCCGATAACTAAGATGTGCCGATGTTCGGGGGTCGCCATGGCAGGTGCGCCCGAACTATGGTTGTTGAACCATACCCTCCTCCGTCCGTCCATCTACCATAACGCTCGCAAACCTCTGACCGAACAAGGGATCGCCAACCGACCCGTTGTGGTCGCTGTTTGGCCCGGTTTTCGCTCATATCGTGAGCTTCAGCCCGCAGGAGCCTGGGTCAATCGAACACTCCGCCTCCGGCTTGATCACGGGGAGACCTCAATCATGTTCGATTCGCGCCCTTCGACCGTCGCTCTGGATGCGTCTGTCCGCAAGAATTCGATTCTGTTCGTAGACGACGAGCCGCACGTGCTGGAGGCGCTGCGCAACCTCTTTCACCGGCAGCGGCGCAAATGGGACATGGTGTTCGCTTCCGGCGCGGAGCAGGCCCTCGAGTCGCTCGAACAGTGCGAGTTCGACCTGATTGTCTCGGACATGCGCATGCCTGGGATGGACGGGGCGACGCTTCTCGAACGTGTCAAGGAAGCGCACCCGGCGGTTGCGCGCGTCGTCCTCTCGGGCCACGCGGACCGCGAGGCCGTGATCCGCGGAGTACTCGTCGCGCACCAGTTCCTCGCCAAGCCGTGCGATGTGGAACACCTGCTTGCCGTTGTCGAGCGGACCCTCGCTCTGCGGGCGCTGGTGCCGAGCCGGAACATGCGCGCCGCGCTCGGGAGGATCGATCGCCTTCCGCGGCGTCGCGAGACCGAAGAGTCGCTCGAAGCCGCCATCAGCCGCGGCTGCACCATACCCGAACTGGACACGATGTTCAGCAGCGAACCGGCACTGACGGCCAAGTTGCTGCACCTCGTGAACTCAGCGTTCTTCGGTGCAGAACAGTCAATCGTGTCGCTCAGAGAAGCGCTGGGATACTTCGGGGGACAGCTCCACCAGCTGGCCATCGACGGTCGCGCCTTTGCTGCGCCGCCCGCGCTCGTCGATGCCGTCGCCGTCGACGCGACTGTCGAGCGTGCCTACCTCCTCTCTCGGATCGCCAGACGCACTGCGCGTGCCGGCGTGGACGCCGATCTGGCGGCGACCGTCGCTCTGCTGCAGGAAGCGGGGTCGCTCGCTCTCGAGAAAATCTATCCGGGGCACATTACCTCTGTGTCCGAAATGGCGGCCCAGGAGAGCCGGTCCATTCAACAGATCGAGCGCACCCTGCTCGGCGTGACGCATGCCGACGTCGGCGCCTACCTGCTCGGCCTCTGGGGGTTGCCGCCCTGCATCGTCGACTGCGTCGCCTTTCATCACGAGCCGGCGCTCGCGCCGACGGGGTACCGGGCGACGACGCTCCTTGTGCAGGCGACGCGGTCACTTGCCGATTCAATAACTGGAAGGCCCAGCGGCGAGCCGCTCGACATGGATCTGCTTGGGGCGTTCGGCATGGTCGAACACCTTCCGCACTGGCGATCGATTGTGAACGACGAGTTGCGCAGCGCCGCCATCGCCGCGTGAGCCTACAAGCCTATGTCCGACACCAACGACTCAAACAACACCAAACCGACGGTGCTCTGCGTCGACGACGAGCCTCAGGTCCTCGAGGGGATGGCTCTGCACCTGCGTCGACGCTACATCGTCACAACCGCGTCCAGCGGCGCTGACGCCCTGAGGACGCTGGGCACCAATCGGTCCGTTGCCGTCATCGTGTCTGACATGCGCATGCCCGAGATGGACGGAGCGACCTTCCTGGGCCGCGCGAAGCAGGTGGCGCCAGACGCCGTACGCATCCTCCTGACGGGACAAGCCGGCCTCGACGCGGCGGTTGCCGCCATCAACCACGGGCAGATCTTCAGGTTCCTGACCAAACCCTGCGCGCCGCCCGTCCTGCTTGCCGCCATCGACGCAGCCACCGAGCAGCACCGGCTCATCACCGCTGAGCGTGTGCTGCTCGAGCAGACGCTGCATGGGACGATCAAGGCGCTCACCGATCTGCTGGCATTGACCGATCCGATCTCCTTCGGCCGGGCTGTTCGCGTCAAGCAGTATGTGACGGACCTGGCACGGCATCTGGCCATCGAGGAACGCTGGCAGGTGGAAGTCGCGGCGATGCTCTCGCAACTGGGCTGCATCGTCCTGCCACCCGACACCGTCGCCAAGGTGTACGACGGACGGACACTTACAAGCGAGGAGCAGGCGATGGTGGCCCGCGTGCCGCAGGTCACCGATCAACTGATCGGCAACATCCCAAGGCTGGAGTCTGTTCGCGCCATCCTGACCGCCACCCATAAATCGCACCGCCCGCTCCTCGAAGGCGAGGCGCACGCCGCCACAAACCTGGTGCTGCGCGGCGCACACCTCCTGCGCGCCGCGACCGACTACGACCAGCTGTGCACCCGTGGCGCGCCGCCTGGCGAAGCCGTGTCGGTGATGGACGGTCGGACCGGCCGCTACGCGCCCTACGTCCTCGAGGCGCTTCGCTGTCTTCTCGCCGACAGCGCCCCGCCCGAACGCATCCTCGACGTGCCTGCATCGGACCTGCGTGAGGGAATGGTCATGGTCGATGACCTCCGGCTGCTCGCCGGCGTGCTGCTGGTCACTCGCGACACGAAGCTGACCGCACCGTTCGTCGAGCGGATTCGCAACCTTCCGGCCGGCAGCATCGAGCCGCTGATCCGCGTCAGGGTGCCGCTTCTGGCCCAGGCATCGTGAACCGGTCATCGTCGTTCAGGACTCGCGCATGGCTCACGGCAGCCACGGTCTTCTGGCTCGCCGGGGTTGTGTACGGCATCGAACGGATGTCACGCTACGCGTTGACTCCGGCGGTGCAGCAGCCGCTCGTCCCGACATGGCCGGCGATCTCCTCGCTCGCTCGCGCTCCCGGGCGAACGACCTTGGTGATGTTCGTGCATCCGCAGTGTCCGTGCACGCGAGCGAGCCTTGCCGAACTCGAGCAGATCATCAGGGAGAATTCGGGGACGCCGACGCCCGCGTTGGACGCGTTCGTCGTGTTTCTCGCGCCATCGAGCATGCCACAGGGTTGGGCGGCGTCGACGCTGCTGGACCGCGTCGGGCACCTTCGCGGCGTCTCTGTGGTCAGCGATACGAACGGCCGGGAGGCCCGCCTGTTTCATGCAGATGTCTCAGGCGTCCTGGTTCTCTACGACGGTCGTGGAGACCTGATGTTCTCGGGCGGCATCACCGGCAGCCGCGGCGAAGTTGGTGAGAACGACGGGCTGCGACGCGTCCGCGCGTTGCTGACCGCGTCTCCGACCAGCCCGCAGCGCGCCCCCGTATTCGGTTGTCCGCTCAGCGACCCGGCAGCGCGCACCGATGGTGCGCTGTGATCAGCGCGACACTCACGAATACGTCATCTCCCAACACGACACTGACCAGCGCGCCACTGACCACCGCGCCACTCGACCAGCGACTGCGCGAGGAACGTGCGCGCACCGACAGGCTGTTCCTCTATCTCCTGATTGCGCAGTGGGCGCTCGCGATTGCGATTGCCTTGCTGCTGTCGCCATACGCGTGGGCAGGCCGGACGCGAAGTGTGCACTTTCACCTCCAGGTCGCCATCTTCTACGGCGCGCTCATCAATGTCCTGCCTCTGGCGCTGATCGTCTTGCGTCCCGGCACGCCTCTGACCCGTCATGTGGTGGCCATCGCGCAGATACTGTGGTCGGCGCTGCTCATCCACCTGACGGGCGGCCGCATCGAAACACACTTTCACATCTTCGGGTCACTGGCCTTCCTCGCGTTTTACCTCGACTGGCGTGTCCTGGTCACCGCCACGCTCATGGTGGTCGCGGATCACATGTTTCGCGGCATCTTCTGGCCGGAATCGGTCTACGGCGTGGCCTACACCGACTGGTGGCGATTCCTGGAACACGCGGCATGGGTCGTCTTCGAAGACGTGATACTGGTCTATGCGTGCCTGCGGGGTGTGAAGAGCGCGGCGGCTGTCGCCGACCGCGAGGCCTCCCTGGCGCAGCTGAATACGACGATCGAGTCGGAAGTCCAGCAGAAGACCGCCGAGCTGAAGGCCAGCCTGAGCCGATTCAAACGCATCGTCGAGAGCACGAACGCAATTCCGTGGGAGATGCACGCCGAGACGCTGCAGTTCGCTTACTTGTCGCCACAGGCCGGCCGGGTCTTCGGCATCGAGGGACCACCGCTGACAGGGTCCGAGGTGACGATCCAGGTCGTCCACCCCGACGACCGCGAGCGACTGCAAACGACGCTACGCGAGCTGGCGCGCGCGCCAGAACTCACCCAGATCGAGTGCGACTACCGGGTCCAAAACAGGAACCAGCGCGTCTTCCACGTCCGCAGCGTGGTGTCCGTGCACCGCGATGGGGACCAGAACTGGCTGCGCGGTGTCACCTTCGACATCACGAAACAGCGCGAGATGGAACTCGAGCTCAGGCAGGCGCAGAAGCTCGAATCGGTCGGTCGCCTGGCGGCGGGTGTCGCTCATGAGATCAACACGCCGATCCAGTTCATCAGCGACAGCATGCAATTTCTGAAAGAGGCCACCACGGCGTTCTCGTCTGTCATCCAGCGCTATCGCACCCTCGCCGGGGCAGTCGTTAACGGCGACAGCCCTGCCGCGGCTGTGGCCGCGACCAACGCCACTGACGCCGACGTCGAGCAAGACATCGACTACATGCTCGAACATGCGCCGCGGGCGATCGAGCGCACGCTCGATGGTGCCGAACGCGTCAGCGTCATCGTGCGGTCGATGAAGGAATTCGCTCACCCCGATCACAAGGAGATGACGACGGTCGATCTCAACCGGGCGATAGTCACGACTCTCAACATCGCGCGCAACGAATACAAATATGTGGCTGACGCTGAAACCGACCTGGGCGATCTTCCGCCAGTGCTGTGCTATCCGAGCGACATCAACCAAGTAATGCTCAACATGATCGTCAACGCCGCGCACGCTATCGAGGACGTCGTGCGCGGGACTGAAGAGCGTGGACGCATTTTCATCCAGACACGCCTCGAGGACGCTGAGGTCGTGATCAGGATCTCCGACACCGGCGGCGGGGTGCCTCCCGAAATCCGCGATCAGATATTCGACCCATTTTTCACAACCAAGGACGTCGGTCGAGGAACCGGTCAGGGGCTGGCCATCGCTCGCAGCGTCGTCCACAAAAAGCATCACGGCGAGATCCTTCTCGAGACCGAGATGGGCGTCGGGTCGACCTTCATCATCCGCCTGCCAGTGACGCCGTCGCCGGTCCTCGTGGGTGCCCTGTCGTGAGAGTCCCCTCCGGTCGCATGATCGTGGCGATCGTGGCCGTGGCGTGGACGAGTGCCGCGTGTTCGAATCCAGCCGCCAACCTCATCGTCGTAGACGACTCGGGCGAAACGACGCTGGCGCCGGTGGTGGCCACCGAGTACGACATCAGTCCGCGCATTCTGCGACGATTCGCGCTGCTCGAACACGACTCGCAGCATCGCCAGCCGGCCCTGGTGAATCTCGGACGCATGCTCTACTACGAGACCCGGCTCTCGAAGACCGGCGACGTCTCGTGCAACACGTGTCACGCCCTCGACAGCTACGGAGTGGACGGGAAAGTCATGTCGATCGGCGTCGGCGGTCAGCGGGGCCGGCGCAACGCACCCTCTACCTACAATGCGGCGGGTCAGTTCCGGCAG
>JBEBGB010000076.1:0-14148 GCA_040081675.1 Vicinamibacterales bacterium | reverse complement strand
CACCTCGCCGTTGATCACCGCGAAGAACGCGCTCTGCAGCGCAGCGGTGATTGGCCCGCGGCGGCCGTTGCCGATCGTGATCTTGTCAATCGAGCGAATTGGCGTGACCTCGGCGGCGGTACCCGTGAAGAACACTTCGTCGGCGATGTACAGCGCCTCGCGTGGCACGTTGGATTCGACAACCTGATAGCCAAGGTCGCGAGCAAGCACCATGATCGAGTCGCGCGTGATGCCTCCGAGTACCGAGGCGCTGAGCGGTGGCGTGTAGATGACCCCGTCGCGCACGATGAAGATGTTCTGCCCGCTGCCTTCACTGACGTTGCCGTAGACGTCCAGCGCGATGCCTTCCGAGTAGCCGTCGGCAAGCGCCTCCATCTTGATCAACTGCGAGTTCGCGTAGTTCGCCGTCGACTTCGCCATGGCCGGCAGCGTGTTGGGTGCCATGCGCGACCAGGAGGAGACCTTCGCGTCGGTTCCCTGTTCGAGCGCTTCGGCGCCGAGGTACGCGCCCCATTCCCAGACCATGATTGCGGCGTCCACCGGGTTCGGCAGCGGGTTGACGCCGAGCGTGTCGTAGCCGCGATAGACCAGCGGACGGATGTAGCACGCCTTCATCTTGTTGGCGCGAATGGTCGAGAGCACGGCGTCACGCCAGCCGTCGAGCTCGAGCGGATAGTGCATCCGGTAGATCTTGGCTGAATTGACCAGGCGAACCAGATGTTCGTCCAGGCGGAAGACCGCGGAGCCCTTGGGCGTGGCGTAGCACCGTGCGCCCTCGAACACACCGCTGCCGTAGTGGATGACGTGCGAAGCGATGTGAATCGTCGCGTCTTTCCACTCTACGAATTTCCCGTTCATCCAGATCGTGCCAGTCCCCGGAAACGACATTGCAGAATCTCCTTACCGTCAAATTATAGCGGCGTCCGGCCCTGCGAGCGCGTCGGCCCGCAATAGTTCAGTGGCAGGCGCTGAAAAACATGACTCGAGCGGTTGCCGCGCCTACTGGGTCTCACCACAGAAGGGGCAACGGTCGGTACGGGCATGCAGGGGCTTTCGGCAATGCCAGCAGAAGCGGGCCTGAGGCGTTTCTCGCGCGCGCAGCCGTGTCTGGATGTCCTGCGCGCCTTCGCTCGTGCCCTCGCCAGACGGGGGCGTCACACGCGGCGCTCGCGCTGGCTCGACCTTGTCCCGCGCGGCGAAGATGTCGTCCAGGAGATCCGCCGCGCGCTGGTATCGTGCGTGGACCTCTGGCGCCATCGCCTTGAGGACGATGTCGTTGATCGCACGCGGCACCTTCGGGTTGCGAGCGCGAACCGACACGAGCAGCTCGCCCTTCAGCAGTCGCGCCAGGTCTGACGGCGTCGGCGTGTCATAGGGCAGGTCGCCCGTGAGCATTTGAAACATGGTCACGCCGACCGAATAGATATCGCTCGCAAACAGCGCCTTGCCCTGGAACTGCTCGGGCGCCATGTACGGCGGACTGCCAATGATCGTCGTGCCGTGCGCGGCGATTTCGAGGAAGCGCGATGTGCCGAAGTCGGCCACCTTCAAGAGACCGCTCTCGGACACCAGCATGTTCGACGGACGAAGATCGCGATGAAGCACGCCGTGCCGATGGGCGTGATCCAGCGCGTTGCAGACCTGGCAGGTGTAGTCGAGCGCCACTGGCACATCGAGCGGGCCGCGGCGCGCAATCATCGACTCGAGCGTTTCGCCAGGGACGTACTCCATGACGATGAAGAAGACGTTCTCCTGCATCTCCGCCGTCATGATCGTGACGATGTTGGGGTGATTGAGACTGGCGAGGAGACGGGGTTCGCGAAGCAACTCGCTGAAGTCGACGCTTTGCTTGTGGGGGACCTTGAGGGCGACCTTCTTGTCGATCCAGGTGTCTTCGGCGAGGTAGACGGTGCCGAAGCCGCCGCTACCGATCGTCGAGAGGATTTTGTATTTGCCGATGACCTGGTCGCGGAAGAACATTCGACGGCAAAGAGTATAGAACCATCTCACGAATGGGGTCTGCATTCGGCCGGCGATCCATCCCGCCTCCCACCCCAACGGGTTGGGAAACACCCGTCGGGGGCCCCGGGCCTGGCTGCGTTGCTTCTTCCTCACATACTCCCGGTATGCTCGGTCTCTCGAACCCCGCCAGCGCCGAAGCTGACATCGCAAGCGTGCATGCGCCAAGGAAATGACGCAGCGAGCGGGAGGCTGCTCTGATCGCTGATGCCATAATCCCTGTTCGTGAGCGTGCATCGCTTCTTCGCTCCCGCGCTCGACCCGGGCGACGACCTGGTGGATCTGCCTCGTGACGAGGCCGAACACCTGACCCGTGTGTTGCGACTCGGCGTGGGCGACACGGTGGCTGTCTTCAATGGACGCGGGACCGAATTTCTCGCGCGGGTCACGTCGGCGGCGCGTCGTGATGCACGAGTCCAGCTGCTGTCGCGTGTCGACGCCGCGCCAGAGCCCTCGACCCCGTTGACGCTCGTCCAGGCCGTGCTGAAGGGCGACAAGATGGACGATGTGGTGCGCGACGCGGTCATGCTGGGCGTCGCGGCCGTTCAGCCGATCGTGACGAAGCGAGCCGAGGTGACCGTGGCCGCCGTGCTGCGCGGTGCGCGCGTCGAACGCTGGCGTCGCGTTGCGCTGGCGTCAGTCAAGCAGTCTCGACGAGCGGTTCTTCCTGAAATCCTTACGCCGCTTGCCTTCGACACGTGGCTCGGCGAGCCGCCGCCTGAGATGCGGCTCATGTTCGTCGAACCCGGATTCCCCGACGTGGAGCCGCTCGCGCGGCTTCGATCCGAACGCGCGCCGTCGACTGCGGCTCTGGTCATTGGCCCTGAGGGTGGCTGGGACCCCGCCGAATGTGCCGCCGCAAAGGCTCGCGGACTGCGCCTCGTGACGCTTGGCGGACGCACCCTGCGCGCGGACGCCGTGCCCGTCGCAGCCATCAGCGTCCTCCAATTCCTCTGGGATACTTCGTGTTAGCATCACGGGTCCTCTTTCTTCCTCTTTCAAATCCATGCAGCGATTCTTCATTTTCTTGTCCATGCTGTGCCTTCTTGGCGGCGGATCCCTGGCCATGGCTGGCCAACAGCCGGCCGCCGGGCAGCCAGCACCCGAGACGCCACGCAAGCAGGCTCGGGCGACTCGCGTCGAGCCCGGGTCGATTCGTATCGATGGCCGTCTCGAAGAAGCGATCTGGCAGAGAGCGGTGCCCGTCGTCGACTTCCTCCAGGCCGAACCGAACGAAGGTGCCGAGCAGACCGACGGCATGGAGGTGCGGTTCGCCTACGACGACACGGCGCTCTATGTCGGCGCCAGGCTTGCCGGAGGCGCCCGCGGCGTTCAGGCGCCCATGAGCCGTCGCGACGATGGAGAGCAGGCCGAGTTCCTGCAGATCGAACTCGACACCTTCCTCGATCGGCGCACGGCGTACATGTTTGGCGTCACCGCGTCGGGCGTGCGTCTGGATCACTTTCATCCATCGGACAACGAAACCGAGGTCGACAACCAGTTCGACCCCGTTTGGCAAGCGAAGACGCTTGTCACCGCTGAGGGCTGGACCGCGGAACTGTGGATTCCGTTTTCGCAGCTTCGGTTCAACGATGTGCCAGAGCGTGTCTGGGGCTTGAACGTGAAGCGCTCCCGACCGACGCTCAATGAAGAGGACTACTGGGTGGTCATTGGACGGACGGCACGAGGGTGGGCGTCGCGCTTCGGCGAGCTGCGAGGCATCGATGGCGTCACGCCCAAGAGCCGTCTGGAACTGCTCCCTTACGTGGCGGCGTCATCGCGCGTGACGGGCGACCGCGATGAGAACAACCCCTTCGACAACGGCCTCAATCTGTCAGGCCGTGTCGGCGCGGATGTGAAGGTCGGCATCGGCTCGAATCTGACGTTCGAGGCAACGGTGAATCCCGACTTCGGGCAGATCGAAGCCGATCCCGCTGAAGTGAACTTGACCGTGTTCGAGACCATCTTCGACGAACGCCGTCCGTTCTTCATCGAGGGGAGCAACCTGCTCGAACCTCAAGCCAGCAACTACTACTACTCGCGCCGCATCGGCGCGCGTCCCACCGGTTCGGCCACGGGCGATTTCGTCCGCTATCCGGACACCACGACGATCCTCGGCGCCGCCAAATTGACAGGACGATTGCACTCCGGCACGTCGGTCGGGTTTCTCGGAGCGGTGACCGCCGAGGAAAGTGCCGACGTCTCGACAGCCGGCGTCGAGTCCAGCGTCAAAGTGGGGCCGCGAACATCCTGGGGCGTCGCCCGCGTGGTGCAGGAGTTCGGACGTGAAGGGTCCACTGTCGGTGCGCACCTGACGACCGTTCACCGCGACCTGCTGCCAACCGAACCCCTGGCGAGCCTGCTGGCGCGTGATGCGGTCACGGGCGGCGTAGACGGCCGGCTGCGCTTCAAGGACAGGACCTACGAAACCTCGTTCAACATCGGCCTCACGTACGTCGGTGGAGAGCCCGCGGCGATCGAGCGGGTGCAGCGCGCAACCACGCACTTCTTCCAGCGTGTCGACCAGCCGCAGATTCGGCTCGACCCATCACGCCGAGCCCTCAGCGGCTCGCAGATCAATTTTCGCGTGGAGAAGATCGCCGGCCGCCACTGGCTGTGGGCGATCAACCAGATGATTGAAAGCCCGGAGTTCGAAACGACAGACTTCGGTCGGTTGAATTACTCCGGCGACTTCATGAGCAACCAGCGTTTGACGTATCGCGAGACACGGCCGGGCCGGCTGTTTCGCGCCTACTCCACGGGGCTCTTCCTGAACAACACGTCGTATTTCGACACCGAACTGCCGTATCGCAGCTCGCTCGCCAGCAACAACAGCGTGACGTTCAAGAATTTCTGGGTCGGGACGTTCAACGTCACCCGCCACTTCCGCGGCAGTGACGTCCAGTTGACGCGCGGTGGCCCGACGATGGGTACCCCGTTTGGCTGGAACTACCAGAGCTCGATCCGCAATCGCACTGGATCGAAGACGCGGTGGAACGGCACCACCACCGTGCGCACGAGCGAACTCGGCGACAGCACGTTCCAACTGACCGGCACCGTGTCGGCCAGGCCGCGACCGTCGGTGCAGTTTTCGTTCACTCCGGAGTATCTGAACGAGAACGGGACCACAGCGTCTCAGAGTGGCGTCATCAACCGTCAGTACCTGACCTCCGTGGCAGGCGGGCGGGCCGAGACGTACGGGCGCCGCTACATCTTCGGTGTCGTCGACCGCACGACGCTGTCGGCGCAGTTTCGCTTCAATTACACGTTCAAGCCCGACGTGACGCTGGACGTGTACGCGGAGCCCTTCGCCGCCAGCGGCCGTTACAGCGGCATCGGTGAACTGCAGTACACCCTCGGGCGCGACCTTCGGATGTATGGCACGGACGGCACGACGCTCGAGCGCCAGGCCGATGGCAGCTACCGCGTGACCGACGGGGCGTCGGCGTTCACGCTCGCTAACCGCGACTTCAACGTGCGCTCGTACCGCAGCAACGTCGTGCTCAAGTGGGAATGGCGACCGGGCAGCACGCTCTTTGTCGTGTGGCAGCAGAACCGCGCGAGCCAAACCACGGAGGGTGCGCACGTCGGCGCGGGTGATTTGTTCGATTCGCTGTCGGCGCCTGGCGACAACATCTTCGCCATCAAGAGCACGATCTGGTTCAGTCGGTAGGAAGGCTATGGGCGCTAGGCTCTGGGCTTTGGGCCTTGCCTTCGGTCACACTGAGCTTCGCGCGTCTCTCTCGTCACGCTGGTCCATCATTTCGGTCCCTACCGTGCCCGCCGCCCGGCCCCGCCCTATTTCGTCTGCAGCCTGAAATCCTGCGTCTTTGTGTCGCCTTCGGTCAGCGAGAACCTGGTTGCGCCTACTCGGTGAGCGTTGAGGTACGCGGGCTCGAACCACTCGCCTTGCTCCGTCGGGTCCACGGCCACCAGGTAGTAGTCGCCAGCTGGCAGGCCGCGGAGTTGGTATCTGCCGTTCTGATCCGGTCGCGCGGTCATGATGTGGCGCGACTGCGCACGCCAGAGTTCCTCATCCAAGGGAAAGGCCAGCAGCGTGTATTCAGTGATCGGAGCGTTGCGTTCGTCCGTGATGGTGCCGTTCACTTCGGTGAGGCGATCGGTGAACACCATGTTCACACCGGTCAGCTTCTGACCGCTTCGCAACTCGAGGGGCGTGTCGATCGTCTCTCGGCCATTCGTCGTGACCGACTTCAACATCCAGCCTCGCTGGTTGCCCTGCGTTCTGAACAAGTGCGAGCCTGCCTGGACGCCTTGTAAGGTGAACGTGCCGTCGCGTCCGACGCGCGTCGTCGGGTTGGGACCGATGTCGACGGCGTTGACCAGTGGAGCAGCGACTCGAATTTGCCCCGGGTCCGGCGTCGACTGACCCTGCGAACTCTGGAAGGTCACGGTGCCAGTGACCGAGGCAGCGGGCGAGAGAATGACTGTGAGGTTCGTCAGGTCCGTCTCGCCGATCGTGATCGGCTGGACGGCGAATTGCGGCTCTTCGGTGTCGTCGCCCCTTGCCCGTAGCAGATAGCGGCCGGGCGGAACACTCGCCATGCTGAACGAGCCGTCCCAGTCGATGCGCGAACTGGAGGTGCCCGAGGCGGGGCCGCGACCTGGCAGACCGCCGGATTCAGGCATGAGCACGATGTTGCCCGAGGTCGTTGGCGTTCCGTCGGGATTAGTCACGCGCCCGGCGACGCGCGCGGTTCGCACGAGCAGCACGTTGAAGTCGACGCTGGGCACTTCCATGCTCAGTCCGACGGCTACAGGGCGGGCTTCGGCGACGGTGGGCACCCCAGGGTAGAAGGTGGGCGCATATCCCACCTGTTCTGCGTCGCCAGGTCCGGGCGGTCCTCCTGGACCACCCGCAGGTCCTCCGCGCCCCCCGCGGCCGGCGATTGCCGGTGGGCCAACGGGTCCAAAGTTGCGCCCAGGCCCAAACGGCGCCGTTACGGCGCTGACGTAGTACTCGCCAGGATTCAACCCCCACACGCGGAACGAGCCGAGGTCGTCGCTCTGGGTCACGCTCACCGGCACAAGCTGTCGATTGCCCTGCGCGTATTCGTAGCGCAACACGCGCACATTCGCTCCAGGCAGAGGATCTCCGGCTTCATCGAAGATGTGGCCAGCGATCACGCTGCCGCGCGGCAGACGAAAGTCGAGCCCCGTGAGCTGCTGCTTGTCGGCGAGTTGAATCGGGGTTCCAGCCTGCAAGGGACGTCGTTGGCCGAAGGACAACGTAATGAAGCCGGTCTTTCCTGCCGTGAGGGTGTAGCGTCCCTCGGGCAGCTCGGTCAGCTCGAAGCGCCCTTCAGTGTCGGTGAGCGCACCTCGACCACCCTGAATTTGCGCACCCGAGAGAAAGACCCGAGCCCGGATGACCGGTCGGCCCGTGTCGGCCGCGACGACACGCCCGGTGATACGTCCCGCCGGCGTCGCCACATCTGCGCCGGGCTGCGCGGGTGTATCACGGTTCGGTCGTTGACCTGGCCTCGTCGCCTGCGCACCGACAAGCACCGTCGTCAGCGCCACCAGGGCAAGTGCGACGCCGGTCGTCCAATGTCGAAGTTCAGTCATTGCACGTTCATCCGGACAGTTTGTTTTCGACGTTTGCCGGCGATGCTGCGGAAGCCGAAGAGCCTGCAGCCCAGAGCATCAGAATAAGCCTATCGCCTATCGCCTATCGCCTATCGCCAGGAGTCGCGGACTGGCGTAGCTTTGTCGGCCCCGGGTCCTTAGACCTTCCGCGTCGCCACGGGGTTGAGGATCAGTCCAATCCATCCGGCCTCGTCTTCTGACCAGCAGGGTTCTGCCGGTGCAAACGCCGCAAGCACTGCATCGCGTTCGTGAACCAGAATGCCGCTGAGAACCAGTCGGCCGCCGGGTGCGACCGCTGCGCGCAGCGTGGACGCTGCCTGAACGAGCGACGCCCCGGTCAGGTTCGCGAGGACGATGTCCGCCAGTAGAACGGTCGCGTCGCGCACATCCACGGTTTCGAACACGACGTTTCGCGCTTCGGGATTGTCTTCGAGATTTTCACACGCCGACGCAACGGCATCCGCATCGAAGTCGATGCCGCGGGTTTCGCTCGCGCCGAGTCGCGCCGCCGCAATCGCGAGCACGCCGGATCCAGTGCCCACATCGAGCACGGTCTTGCCAGCGAGGGTGATCGTCTGCAGCGCCGCCAGACACAAGCGCGTTGTCGCATGATGCCCGGTGCCGAAGCCCATCGATGGAGTAATGACGATGGAAAGCCCGTCGGAGGGCGCAGACGACGAGCCAGGCCCAGACTCGCTGACGTGGGCCGAATGTGCAAACCAGGGTGGAGTGACGGTGATTCGCCCAACGGTGATCGGGGTCAGCGCCGCCTGCGAACGTCGCGCCCAATCTTCATCGTCTACTTCGCGCCTGGAGAGAACCGACGCTGGAAATTGCGCCGCGACGGCATCGCTCGCCGCATCGCGCCGCGAAGCGGTCGCGAAGAAGATCGACACGCCGTCTGGCAGTTCTTCGACAGCGGATGGTGCGAAGTCGTCAACAACGGCGAGGACTATGTCCGAATCGACACCGCGCACATCTAGAGCCGGGTATTTCATCGGAGAACATCACGGTTGGAGATTTGACGACTTCGAGAATTGGTGACTCGAAAACCGACTCGCCAACTCGCCAACATCACCAAATCTGCAACTGCGCGATCACCCAAACATGTCCTTGACGCGGTCGAACAGGTTACGTTCGTCCTGCGTCTCGTCGTGCGGACGAGGCTCGAACTTCTCCTTCGGCAGCGCCTTGGCCAGCTGCTCAATGATCTGACGCTGCTCTTTGCTGAGTTTTTTCGGCGTCTGCACTTGCACGGTCGCAAACAGATCGCCCTTGCCGCGGCCGTTCACGTCGGGCATGCCCTTGTGACGCAAGCGCATGGTGGTGCCAGTTTGCGTGCCTTCGGGAACCTTGACGGTTTCGGTGCCGTCGAGCGTCGGCACGACGATCTCGCCTCCGAGCGCAAGGGTCGTGAAGTTGACCGGCACTTCGCAGAACAGGTTCACTCCGTCGCGCTTGAAGAAGTCGTGATCCTGCACGTGAATCACGACGTAGAGGTGACCCGCGGGCCCGCCGGCCGCTCCGGCTTCGCCTTCGTTCTGCAGCCGAAGTTGCTGACCCGTGGCGATACCCGCAGGAACCTTGACCGTGATCTTGCGCTCGTGGCTCATCCGGCCAGACCCATGACAGGTCTGACACGGTTTGCTCACCGTACGGCCAGCGCCTCGGCACTGCGGACACGTCGTGGCGATCGTGAAGAAGCCCTGCTGCCGACGCACCTGGCCCTGGCCGCGACACATGCTGCACGTGGCAGGCTGCGTTCCCGCCGCCGCTCCAGAACCGCTGCAGGTCTCGCAATTCTCCTGACGCGGAATCTGAATCGTTGTTTCGGTGCCGCGTGCCGCTTCCTCGAAGGGGATTTCCAGGTCGTATCTGAGGTCCGCTCCGCGCTGCGGCCCGCCTCGGCGTCGACCGCCGAACGCGTCTCCGAAGCCGAACATGTTGCCGAGGATGTCGGCGAAGTCTCCACCCAGGTCGTTGAAGACCGAGGGGTCGAAGCCCGCGCCGCCAGCGCCGCCCGAGTTGACGCCTTGGTGACCGAACCGGTCGTAGAGGCCACGTTTCTGGGGGTCGGCGAGCACCGCGTACGCTTCCGCCGCTTCCTTGAACTGCTCCTCGGCCGCTTTGTCCCCCGGATTGCGATCCGGGTGGTGCTTCATCGCCAGCTTGCGATAGGCGCTCTTCAGCTCTGCGTCGGTGGCGGTCTTCGCGACAGCGAGGACTTCGTAATAATCGCGCTTGCTCACGCCTTGGCCACCTTCACCATGGAGGGCCGCAGCAGGCGGTCGTTGAGCGTGTAACCCTTGCGCAGCTCACCAATGACCTCACCTTCGCGGTGATGGGCACTTGGTTCGTGCATCACGGCCTGATGAAGGTTTGGGTCGAAGTCCTCACCGAGCGCCTCGATGGCCTTGACGCCCTGCTTGCGAAGCATGTCGTGGAGCTTCGCGTGAATCAACTCGACACCTTTTCGGTACGGCGCGCCGCCTTCGCCTGCATCCACCGTGAGGGCGAGGTCGAAGTCGTCCACGACGAGCAGCAGTTCCTCCAGGAGGCCGACCACCGCGCGGTCGCCTTGTTCACGCCGTTCGCGTTCGACCCGCTTGCGGTAGTTGTCGAACTCGGCGGTCTTGCGGAGCAGACGATCGTAATGCTCGTCGCGCTCTCGCTTGAGCGTCTCGATTTCAGACGTTGATTGATCGGCCGTGGACGTCTCGTCCTCGGACGGTTGCGGTGTAAGTGGTTCGTCAGCCATGACCCGTTGGATCCGGATCGCGCAGTGCGCGCGTGATAGCCTGCGCGGCGCCGTCAACGACCGCGATTGCGCGCGAGTAGCGCATTCGCGTCGGACCGATCACGCCGACCGTACCCGAGCCGGTGCCGTCCTTGAACGTGCACGCCACCAGGCTGAAGGGTCGCAGGGAGGGTTCAAGGTGTTCGGCGCCGATCACAACCGTGAGACCCGCGCCGTCGATGTACTCATTGAGCAGCCGCACGAGGCGCTGCTTCTCTTCAATCATTTCCAGCAGCGCGTGCATCGTCTCGAGCGCCAGCCCGTGCTCCTCGCCGAGAAGCGACGCCGCGCCGTCCACATACAGCGTGTGCTCTTCCGGCAGCCCCGCAAAAGACGAGGAGCCCAGTTGCAGAGCCCGAGCCATCAGTTCGTCGTAGAGCACCCGCTCTTCGTCCATGCGTTCGAGGATGGCGTCGCGCGCGCGCACGAGCGGCAGGCCGGAAAATTCCGTATTCAGGTAGTTCGCGGACTCGCGTAGCGAGTCGGCCCCGAGCGCCTCTCCTGTGTCGATGACCTTCTGCACGACGTGCCCGCCCTTGGCGACGATGACGACAAGCACACGTGCGGCCCCGAGCGGTACGAACTCGACACGATCGAAGACAGCGGCATCCTGCCCAGAGCTGAGGGCGAAGCCAACATGTTTCGATGCCTGCGAGACCACATGAGAGGCCTGCGACAACACCACATCAGCCAGTGGGGTGATGGTCTCTCGGCGAAGTCGCGCCTCCACAACACTCGCCGCACGGTGTCGCCGCTTGGATTCGAGCAGCAGATCGACGTAGAACCGATAGCCAAGATCGGTTGGGACACGTCCGGCTGAGGTGTGCGGCTGTTGCACGAAGCCGTCGGCCTCGAGGTGGGCGAGGACGTTGCGCACAGTCGCTGACGACACGCCCAGCCCGGCCGCACGGACGAGCAGCGACGAGGCGACAGGCTCGCCTGATGAGATGTACTCGCGCACGAGGGCTGCGAGGACCCGCCGTGAACGTTCGGATGGTTCCATTAGCACTCTTGTGAAGAGACTGCTAATCAGAGATTATACACCGGCCCGTGCTGCCAGAAGGCGCGCCGCGACGACGGCCTCGCTCGCAACCTCCTCCATCGACACCCGCGTGGACATGCCGTTTTCGACCAGAATTTCGCCGTCGACGATGGTTGTCCGTACGTCCGAGCCGCGAGCGGCATAGACGAGCGTGGAGAAGGGGTCCGCGTCCGGGGCGAGGTGAGGTCGGCGCCGGCTGACGAGAATCATGTCGGCCTTCTTGCCGGTTTCGATTGAGCCGATTTCCGACTCGAGTCCGAGCGTTCGGGCTCCGGCGCGGGTCGCCATCCAGAGCGCATCGCGGGCAGTCAACGCACCGGGAACCAGGCGCACCGACTGGAGCATGGCGGCGAGTCGCATCTCCTCGAACATGTCGAGCCGGTTGTTGCAGGCGGCACCGTCGGCACCGAGCGAGACGGTGATGCCACGCTTCCGCATCTCGACGACCGGAGCGATACCCGAGCCGAGCTTGAGGTTCGAACTCGGGCAGTGCATCACCTTCACGTCGTGATCGGCGAGCATGGTCTGATCATGCTCATCTGCCCACACGCAGTGTGCCGCGCAGAGCCGCGGGGTCGCCAGGTGTACAGCGTTGAGGTATTCGAGGTTGCTCAGGCCTCCCGACAGTGCGCGGACGATGTCCACTTCCTCGCGCGCTTCAGAAGCATGCGTGTGAACCAGCGCCCCAAGGTCTGCTGACAGGGCGGCCACCGCTTCGAGCAGGTCGCGGGTGCAGGACACGGCAAAGCGCGGCGCGAAGGCGACGCGCAGCCGGTCGTTCGCCGTCCCGTGCCACCGTGTCCTCAAGGCCTGGCTCTCGTTGATCGACGATTGCGTGCCTTCCTTCAGGCGCGCGGGCACGTCGGCGTCTGCGTCCATCATGCATTTGCCGACGGTTGCGCGAATACCGCTGGCTGCGACTGCCTCGCAGACGGCGTCCGTATCGTGGACGGTCTCCATGCTCAGGATGGCTGTGGTCCCGCTCATGAGCAGCTCGGTCGTCGCCAACCGCGCCGCTGCGGTCAGCGTTGATGCGGTGTGAGCGGCTTCCATCGGCCACACGCGCGTGCGCAGCCACTGCATCAGCGGCATGTCGTCCGCGTAACTGCGGAAGAGTGTCTGACAGAGATGAATGTGCGTCTGAATGAGGCCGGGGAGCAGGTAATCGCCGGCCGCGTCGATGACGCGGTCGAATCGTTCGTCGGCGCTGGCGCCGACGGACTCGATGCGTCCGTTGCGAATGGCGACGTCGCCGCGCACCACCTCGAGACCATCGTTCATGGTGACGATGGTGGCGTCGCGAATCAGCAGTGACATGACCTCCACTCTATGTCAACCAGGGGGGCGTCAACCGTGTTGGCCGAACTTGCGCCACACCCTGGCGTGTGTGACGATCTACACATGGCAACGAATCTGGCTATCGACGATGCCCTGCTCGAAGAAGCCCGCCGGATCGGTGGGCAGAAGACGAAACGTGCAACGGTCACCGATGCGCTGAACGAGTACATTCAGCGGCGGAAGCAGCAACGAGTCGTTGAGCTGTTTGGCACGATCGACGTCGACCCTCAGTACAACTACAAGGCGCAGCGGCGGCGCCGATGAACGTGCTCGTAGACACGTCGGTATGGTCGCTGTCCTTGCGTCGAACCGCCGCGAAGGGTGGCGCAGAGACGACCGAACTCGTCGAACTCATTCGCGAGGGTCGCGTTGCCATGATCGGCGCGATTCGCCAGGAGGTCCTGTCCGGGATTCGCGCTGGCGACCAGTACAAGAGGTTGCGCGACCGGTTGCGCGCCTTCGATGACGTATCACTCGATGAAGCTGACTACGAGGAAGCCGCCGTGTGTTTCAACCGGTGTCGGAGCAAAGGACTTCAGGGCTCGAACACGGATTTTCTGATCTGCGCTGTGAGTCTGCGAAGGAAGATGGCGATCTTCACCACCGATCGGGACTTCGCCGGATTTGCCCGTGTGCTCGCTCTCGATCTGCATGAACCACGCTGAACTCCGACGGTCACTCGCCGATTCGCTGGCAGGATACTGGTAGTCGTCCCGGCCGTGCCGCGATGGACGTCGTCAGGACCGGTGTGTGTCGCGCCTCACCATGGAGCGCCCGTGAAGGACGTTCTGGTGCTCGACTGGGCCAGGCCGTTCGAGACGCAGAAAGTGGCGTTCCGCGTCTCGTGTCACCTCTTCGAATCGGGATTCCAATTCATCAGCAACGTGATCGGCGCGGTGGCACTGTCGATCACCGTGTTGATCAGGAAGCGCCCGTCGGGAGCGACGTCGTATTGGCGATTTTGTTGGTTGTCCACGCCCCCGCCATAGATGCGCGTCGGAAAGAGCACGGCCGGCGCGCCCGGTGCGAGCGTCGCCCCCGTCACCGTGATCGGCGCCGCCATCATCGCGCCCGCCGGGTTGACGTAGAACAGTTCCTTGCCGTCGGCGCGCCACGTGGGAGTGATGCCGCCCGCCGTGGACACCTGCCACTGGCCCCCAGCCCCGCCTGCCGTTGTGCCCGTCGCGCCGGGCTTGTCCGCTGAAGCCTGTAGCGCCACCGCGGACTTGTCCGCCGAAGCCTCTCGCGACACAGCGGACCTGTCCACCGAAGCCTGTAGCGAAGGTGGAACGAACGGCCGCACGTAGATCTCCGGTCGCCCTGATTCATCCGACTGGTAGGC
>JBEBGB010000530.1:0-3868 GCA_040081675.1 Vicinamibacterales bacterium | reverse complement strand
TTGCTCACGCGCCGGGCACTATGCGCTCGTGCGTATCGGGATTCGGTTCGCCGAGCGCGGGTTTCGACACCCCGAAAACGAATCCGGTCAGTGGAAACGTGGCGATGGAACGGGACGCCGGGCGCCGATGCGCGTCGAAGTCCAACGCCCGAAGGCATAGGTGAAGAGCACGTGCTATCAGCCGCGGGGCGCGACATACCGCTTGCGCGCGCGGACGGTGTAGCCCGACTTGTTCACCTTGACGGTCAGGTCGTGCAGCTTGCCGTCGAACTTCTGCGGCACGAAACCGAGGGCGTACTGGTGGTGCAGTTCGTCGATGACGCGATCGAACTTGCCGAGCAGGTCGCCGGGCGAGGTCAGCTCGAAGTAACCGCCGCCGGTCGCCGCCGCGATCTTCGCCATCCCCTCGTCGGGCCGCTGCATCTGAGGCTGGTTACGCCGCTGCGGCATCATTCCGCGTCCGCCGAAGCCTTGCGTCGCCCGTTGCTGGGACACAGGCGCCAGTCCTTCCATGCCAACGGCGTAAATCATGATGTCGTTGTCCTCGGCCCGCTTCATCGCGTCTTTCATCGACTTGGCGCGGCCGGTGAAGTCGAGCGGCTCGTCGACGCCGTCACTCAACGCGATCACGACGCGTCGGCCTTTCTCGAGCAGGAGCTTGTCCATCGCGCGGTCGATCGCGTTCCACAGCGGCGTCGGCCCATTTCTCTGCAGGTCGCCATGTAGCGCCTTGAACAGCGCATCGCGGTCCGACGTGAAGTCGTCCGGCTCGATGACGATGTCCTTGCCGAAGTTCCCGATGCGGAGTCGATCTTCGGCCAGCATGCCGTGGATGAACGTTTCTGCGGCACGAACTTCCAGCGCGAAGTTCGGCTCCATGCTGCCGCTGCGGTCGAGCAGCATGATGGCGGTGATCGGCTGGATGTCGTTCGAGAAGACGGTGAGTTCCTGCTTCACGCCGTTGTCGTCGACTTCGAAGTTATCGCGCGTGAGGTCGGGCGCGAGGCGCCCCTGCGCGTCGGTGACCGTCGCGTACACGGCCACCGTACGCGTCGTCGTGCCGAACGTCGGAGGCTGCTGCGCGTGCGCGACGGCGAGTGCAGCGGCGATCACGCAAACAATCGTCAAGAATCGACCCGGCATGGAGAGCTCCACCAGGGCTGGCGCGTTCATCATACTTCTCAGGTTGCGAGGAAGCTAAGCACGTGAAGCACGAGGCCTTCGCACTTCCCGTAGGGGCGGCCACGCTCGGCTCGGACACGACGCGCGCTCTTTGAGTCCGCACCACGTGTCTGGTTCGACGAAGGACACATGAAGTTCCACATTCTGTGTCCGTGATTGCCCAGATCCTTGCACTCCTCACTATCGATCTCGCTTCGTCAACGATTTGACGAAGCATCGGCGCCGTCTCGCAACGAGTGATCACGGGCACGGCTGCCGCCACTGTGGAAGCGCAGTCGTCGCATGCGTACTGCTGCGCACAAGGTGTCACGGCATCACTAATGCAGCTCATCAATAAGAGCGCAACTCATTCAGAGTGCGAGAGGCGTCATCGCCGCCTCCAGGACGCCGCGTCCAGGTCCACGTCGACGCGGCAGCATTCCGAAGCAAGCCCGCTGTCTTCATGGACGAGTCAGGGGAAGATCACTGTGACTATCGACTATCTCGATAATTCGGCTGCCCGCGACATCCTAGCGGACGTGTGCATCGTTGGAGCCGGACCGGCTGGTCTCTCAATCGCCTCTGCGCTGGCCGATACCGGAGCGGATGTCTGCATCCTCGAGAGCGGGACGTGGACAGGACGCGAGGCTACGCAGGACTTTTGCGCCGGCGAATCCATCGGGACCTTCGATCTGGACCCCGCCCAGGCGCGCATGCGCGCCTTCGGAGGCAGCGCCCGCGTCTGGGGCGGTGGTTGCATGCCGCTGGAGCCCATGGACCTCGAATCGCGCGACTGGGTGCCGGGCAGTGGCTGGCCGATTAACTACGATGCGTTGGCACCCTACTACCAGCGCGCCCGTCGCTTCTTCGGCATCGATTACGACCTGGTCCCCGGCGGTTTCTCGGGCCGTGAGGCCTGCACGCCGCTGGCTTTCGCCGATCGGGCGGTCACGACCCGATTCTCCGCGTCCAGCCAGACCGATTTCAGGCGAGACCATCGCAAACTGCTCGAACATGCGAGCGGCGTGCGGTTGGTCCTGAATGCGACGGTCGTAGAGTGCAATGTCTTCGAGAGTGGCGGGGCGGTCGAAAGCGTCAGTATCAGGACCCTGGACGGGCGTCGGCACGTCGTGCGCGCGCGCCATTTCGTCCTTGCCTGCGGTGGCATCGAGAACGCGCGACTGCTCTTGCTCTCCAATGGCAGCAGAGCGCGCGGGCTGGGCAACGACTATGACCAGGTCGGCCGTCGCTTCATGGATCACCCGACGTGCCGGCTGGGCGCTATCGTGGGAGACAACGCCGAGAGGGTTCTTCGATCGCGAGAGGGCCCTATCCCGCTGTATCCCCAGGCCTGCCTATCCGAAGACGGCCAGCGCGCGCTTCGTGTGCTCAACGCCCGCGTGCGGTTGTCAGCGGTCGAGAGCGAACCAGCGCCCGGCATCGCTGCGATGCGCGCCTTGCGCGCCAGCCTGCGAACGCCTGGCGATGTGAGCGAGGGCGCGTTGCTCGAGCATCGGATTTGCGAGGCACTCGACCACTGCAAGATCGCTGACGGACGCCACGTGCAGAGGACGAACGATGCCGCCTGGCGGCTGGCGCTGCGCACCGGTCTCGGCGCGGCCGACATTCTCCACGCGATCGCTCGCAAACTCAAAAAGCGAAGCACGGTACCACCCGCTCGCGTGGATCTGTTTGGCCATTTCGAGCAGGCGCCGAACCCGCAGAGCCGGGTGACGCTCGGGGACGGCATCGACGCGTTCGGCCAGAGACGGGTGTGTGTCGACTGGCGTCTCACCGACCTGGACCTGCACACCTTTCGAACGACAGCCCGCGTGTTCGGCGACGGTCTGGCGCGAGTGTCCGGCGCGCGCTTCGAGCCGGAGCCATGGATCGCGGAGGGTGGCGCGCCGCCGGGGCTCTTCGGGACCGCCCACCACATGGGCACCACACGGATGTCCGATGACCCGCGCCACGGAGTGGTCGACCGGAATTGCGGCGTGCACGGCGTCGACAACCTGTTCGTCGCTGGCAGTTCAGTCTTCCCCACAGGGGGCTGGGCCTTTCCCACCTTCACGATCGGTGCGCTGGGATTGCGACTGGCGGAACATCTGTCGATGCGTCTTGCTGCGGAGACTGGCTCTTCGCTGGCGTCGGACACGGCGTGGCGAGGGAACGATGCGCTGAGCCTTCAATCGGCGGCCAGCCGCTTCGTTGCATCAATTCCTTCAATTCCTCCGCCACAATCCGTGTAGCGACTCCGACCCATCCAATCGCGCGTCAGGCAGTGCCGCCCACAACCACAACCGCTTTGTGGCATTGCCCATGCACGCTACGGCCCCCATTCAGCTGTATGCCGACCATCGCATCAAAAGGCGAAACCATTTGGACATTGGAGGCAGATGAAGGGATGCCAGAGCTCTCGCGCCCCTGGACTGAATGATGCAACGTCTAGAGCGGAGGTCGTTCCATGAAATATTCCGTCGCGCTCGGCGTGATGAGCGTGGTCCTGGCGAGCGATCGACGAAGTAAGTCGCGTGGAAGCGATCCTCCTCGACGGGCGAACATCAGAACCTCAGGTGGACGCGTTCGCCGGAATCTACCGGTCTCAACAATTCGACTTGGACAAAGTTAATCAGAGGAGTCCGCCATGAATCTCATCGTTGTGCTCATCATTCTTCTGCTGCTGTTTGGTGGCGGTGGTTTCTAT
>JBEBGB010000529.1:0-3881 GCA_040081675.1 Vicinamibacterales bacterium | reverse complement strand
GGGAATCGTTTCTGCGCATCCTCGTCGGAAACCGCCGGCACGATGATGACGTCCTCGCCTTGCTTCCAGTCGGCCGGTGTCGCTACGGAGTGCTTCGCTGTGAGCTGCAGTGAGTCGATGGACCGCAGCAGTTCGAGGAAGTTCCGACCGGTGCTGGCCGGATAGGTCAGCGTGAGCTTCAGCTTGTTGTCGGCACCGACGACGAAGACCGAGCGCACGGTGGCCGTATCGCTGGCGTTCGGGTGAATCATGTCGTAGAGATTCGCGACCGTCTTGTCGGGGTCGGCAATCAGCGGAAAGTTCAGCGCGTTGCCCGTGACGTCCTTGATGTCGCCGGCCCATCGATTGTGCGACTCGAGCGGATCGACGCTCACGCCGATCACCTTCGTGTTCCGCTTCTCGAACTCGGGCTTCAGCCCTGCGACGGCACCAAGCTCGGTCGTGCACACCGGGGTGAAGTCGCGCGGATGGGAAAACAGCACTGCCCAGCTACCTTCCTTCCACTTGTGAAACGACTCGATGTGTCCGTCGGTTGTCTCGGCGCTGAAATCGGGGACCACATCACCCAGTCGAATAGCCATGGCTCTAGCTCCTTGAATGCTTAATGCGCGTGATGCGCGGTCAATTGCTCGTCGATACCTTTTCGGCCAGCAGATGCTCGATCTCCGTGCTCATCGCGCGCTTGCTCTCGGAGTGCACCGATCCGGTGGCGGCACTGGCGAAGCCCGCGTGGACCGTGCGCACACGACCGTCCTTGCCCAGCACGAACGTGGTCGGAAAAGCGTTCAGATTCTCGGCTTGCGAGATCTTGGCGGATGCTTCCTCTGGCTCACCCACGAGCAGGAACGGGTACTCGATCCCGAATTGCTTCACAAAGGCGCGCGGTCGAACGGGATTCTTGAGTTGATCAGGCTCTTCGAAGCCGAGGGCAACGATCTCTAGCCCGCGCTCGCGATAGGTGCGATAGAGCTCGGTCAGAAACGGCGCTTCATCGTGGCAGTTCGGGCACCAGCTGCCGGTGATGCTCACCAGCACGACTTTCCCCTTGAAGCGCGCGTCGGTGTTCGAGACGAGGGTGCCGTTGAGATCCTTGTAACTGAAGCGAAACGGCTCGGACGGATTCTTCATGCGCGTGAACTGCGTCGGACTGGTCGGCGTCGCTTCTTTTGCGCGGGCGTCGGTCAGTCGCAGCGCCGTCAGTGTCTGCTGGCCGTTCTGGAGCAACGTCAGACTGCCATCCGCGTTCTGCGTGACCTCGTACTTGACTGGGCGCGCGCCCGAGAAGTGGCTGATCAGGAACCTGCCGTTTTCCCAGCGACCGCTCAGCGTGCCCGTGTCGCCGTCGATGCGCAGGATGGTCGCGGACACCGAAGCGCCGTTCTGTCGAACGATGAAGCGCCAGGCCGTCTCACCTTTGGAACTCTTCGTCGGAATGCGCCACTCGCCGCTGATCGACGGCGCCTTCTCGCTCGACGCCTTCGCTGCCACCGCGCGTGTGGCCTTGAACGGATAGGCTGCGCCGCGTGTGCCGCGGTCGTACTTGCCTTCGAGACGGTCGCCAGACAATGTCGCCTGCAGACGAGCGCCGTACTGATCGAACCGAAGGTCGAACGCGCCGTTCTCGAACACTCCGGGTGCGGACGAGACCTTCAGATCGCCGTCGAAGAACGAGCCGCGGATTCCGCTGCCCGTCGAGACAATCTCGAACCTGAAAGGAATCTCGATGGTGTTGTTCGAAACGGACACGACGCCGTCCCAGACACCGACGGGTGCTGCGGTTTGCGCGAGCGCCGGCGTGACGACGCCGAGCAACGCGAAGATGCCGACGGCCAACAACCGAACAGATGACTTCATACGAACGCTCCCTCTACCTAAATGCAGACCGAACGTCTTCCACTGGCCGGAACGAAAAAAGGCCCGGAAGGAATGAACCGTCCGGGCCTGTTGGCTGTCGCTGTGATGTGCGTGTCTGACGAGTGTTCAGGAACGCGCACACGGCGAAGCCGGGCCGGACAATCCGCCGCAACAACACGCCGCGCGCACGAACCGAAGGTGCATGACCCCCTGTTGTATGCGAGCGGTCCACTGCTGTCAAGCGTTCACGCGAGGTGCCAACACATCCAAGTACTTGAGCGCCCCGCCCGTGTTGAAGAGCACCACCGACTCGTTCGGCTTGATCACCGAGCGCGCCAGCAACTGCTCCAGTGCCGCCAGTGCCGCACCGCCCTCGGGCGCGGCGCTGACGCCTTCGGTCGCGCCGATCGTCAGCATGCCGTTCACCATCGACTGGTCCGACACGGCAAGAGCGGTCCCTCCACTCTCACGCACCGCGCGCAGCACCAGAAAGTCGCCGATGGCTCGCGGCACGCGGAGTCCGTCCGCGAGCGTCGCAGCGTTCTCCCACATCGGTGCTTTCTCGAGCCCCTGGTCGAACGCGCGGACAATGGGAGCGCAGCCCTCGGCTTGGACCGACACCATGCGAGGCCGGCGCTGTGGCTCAATCCACCCGATGGCTTCCATTTCCTCGAAAGCCTTCCACATCCCCACCATGCCCGTGCCGCCTCCGGTCGGATAGATGATCCAATCCGGATAGCGCCACTCGAGCTGCTCCGCCAGTTCGTAGGCCATGGTCTTCTTGCCCTCGACCCGGTACGGCTCCTTCAGCGTTGACACGTCGTACCAACCCAGCGGTCCGCCCCGCTCTGCCGCCACACGCGCCGCGTCGGTGATGAGTCCGTCGACCAAGGTCACGCCGGCGCCGTACAGCTCGCACTCGCGTACGAACGGCGTCTTGACGTCCTTGGGCAGGAACACTTCGGCTCTCAGACCCGCCCGGGCCGCATAGGCCGCCGTCGCGTTGCCAGCGTTTCCCGCCGACGGAACCGAGACAGTGCTGACGCCGAGTCCCCTCGCGCGAGTGATGGCCGCCGACTGCCCGCGGGCCTTGAACGAATTGGTCGGGTTCAGTGACTCGTCCTTGATGAAGAGGCGGTCCATCCCGAGGCGCGCTCCAAGCCGATCGGCCCGCACGAGTGGCGTGAACCCCTCGCCGAGGCTGACCGGCGTCTCCTCAGCGAAGATCGGCATGAGCTCGCGGTACCGCCACATCGAGGGCTCGCGGCCCACAAGACTGTCGCGACTCCAGGCTCGCGCCGAAACGAGGTCGTAGCGCGCAAGCAGCGGCGCCCCGCATCGACAGAGATTGTGGCGTTCGCGCGGGTTGAGGGCAGGCGCTCCGCAGGGTACGGAACATTCGAGACGATCGAACCAGGCGTTGTGCACGACGGAACCATCCATCGGCGCTGCGCTGTCTGTCAAGCTGTCTGACCGGCTCGGTCTGTAGATGGGCATCGATTCAACAGTGTTGAAGGCGTCGCGAGTCTTCGTATGATCGACGGGTCAATCACGTAGCTGACAGTTGGGCGAGAACAGGAACCCCGGCTCATCTCTCGGCGAAGGAGGCAGCATTTCATGTTCAAGAAGGTGGCCGCAGGCATTCTGGTCCTGTTCCTCGTCGCCGGGCTGAGCGTGTTCTTCTGGGCACGCACGGTGCTCGAGACCGACGCCGTCCGAAACGCCTTGGCCTCACAGCTATCGAAGGCGCTCGGGCAGCCCGTCACCGTTCAGAGCGTCGCTGCCACAATCTACCCACGCGTGACGATCGCGCTTCGCGACGTTACGGTTGGCGAGACCGGGCAGATCAAACTGAAGTCGATTGATGTCGGCACCGCGCTCGGGGCCCTCCTCTCGCGCCGAATCGAACACGCATCGCTGCATGTGTCAGACGCGCGGCTCGAACTGCCGTTGCCGGATCTGCACCTGGGACCGTCGAGCACGGCCGCCTCGACCGAGCCAGCGGAGTCGAGTCCGGTGACCCTGGT
>JBEBGB010000528.1:0-3887 GCA_040081675.1 Vicinamibacterales bacterium | reverse complement strand
CCGTGGGGCCCGACACGCCGCAGTCGCGGGCGATGTTCGCGAAGTTCACGAGGTCACCATCCGAGAGGGCCGCCGCGTTGAGAAGTGCCGAGAACGCCGGCAGGTTCCGCACCAGGCCCTCGGACGCGACTTCTTCCTTCAAGTAGTCGCCCACATACGACGCCAGCAGACGCTCGGGGCGATCCGACTCGTAGTGCGTCGGCAGATAGCCGTGATTGAGCAAGCGCACGAGATCGAAGCCCTTGCCAATCTCGGTGCCCGTGAGCCCGTGGAGCTCATAGCGGACCGCCCGGCCACCAAGAAAATTCGCGGCGCCGCGCCGCACCTTCCGCGCGCTGGATCCGCAGAGGGCGAATCGGATTTTCTGGCGCTCATGCAGCCAGTGCACTTCGTCGAGCAGGGCTGGCACCTTCTGCACCTCGTCGATGACGACCTGTGCGGGCCGAGGACCTGCAGCCAGCTCTTCGCGCAGCAGCTCGGGCCTCTCGAGATACCGCCGATACTCGTCGGCCTTGAGCAGGTCGATCCAGATGGCGTCAGGGTAGGCCTGATGAAGAAGGGTCGTTTTGCCGGTCTGCCGGGGTCCCCAGAGGAAGAACGTCTCAGCGCCGGCTGCCGGTAGCCGCAATCCCCTGGTGAACATATACTTTAAATTATCATGATTAAGTAAAAGACTAACTTACTTTTGCTCTGCTCCCGCTCTGCGGTTGTACCGACGGCATAACACCGGTGTCGAGCTGCCGGCAACGTGCCGGCGCTCGAGAACATCGTGGTCGTGTCAGAATCGCTGCGCGCGACCGGGCGTTGACGCGCGAGGAGGTCCTCAATGCAGTTCAGCTCTGCGCGGTACGCGCTCGTCGTCTGGATGGCGATTGCCGGCGTCTCTGCTACCGCCCAGACACCGCGAGCCGAATCCGACCAGGAGGTGCTCATCGGGCTGGAACGCGGCTGGAACGACGCCGTGTACAAGAAGAACCTCGCGTTCATCGACAGCGTGCTCGCCGACGACTACACCGCGACCTACGAGGATGGCGACGTGGGCGACCGGGCGAAGGAGTTGCGACTCGTTGCCGAGTTCAACCAGCAGGTCGAGTCGGCGATTCAGGACGACTTCACCGTCCGCGTGTACCACGACACGGCCGTCGTACGGTTCACGCTGCACCTGGTCGGCATCAAGCAGGGGCAGCGTACGACGTTGGACTTGCGGTACTCCGACGTGTGGGTGATGCGCGACGGCCGTTGGCGATGCGTATCATCCCAGAGCACGCGGGTGACTCCCAAATAGCCTTGCGCTCGGGCGGGAGAAGGCAACCGGTGCAGAGGCGTCGCAGGGCTGGTGCCCCGAGGTGCTCGACAACCAACGGCGACGGCAGGATCACTCAGTGGTGGACCGAGCCCGACCAGCCAATCGATCCGACCAGAGATCACCGGATCGACTTCGGTTGCTACTCGGTAGCGGTCGACCCCACGGACAACAGCCTGTGGTGCTCCGGCATCGGCCGGGGACAGAAGCGGCTGATGCCGCTCGAGCGAGGGTTGAATCCTCCGATCGAGGCATTCGGCTCGGGCGGGGTCGAGGCCGATCACCGATGCGCGTCGGTCACTTCGCCGGATCTGCGCGGTGATCTCATAGACGCCGAGTCGGGTGCCAGGTGTGAGGGCCAGTGCGCTGTGGATTATAGAGCGTGGTTTCCCGAAGCACCCGACCTCCCTCTGAGGACGTCCACCGCCCACGCCACATCGACCGGCGCGCCGTCCCAGACCGCGACCGAGCCTGCGGTGATACGCCTGGACGTTTCCGCGGCAACGTGCAGCGCGCCATCGGCCACTTCGAGCACGCCATCGAACGGATGCGGCTCGGCGTCCTCGATCCGTTCGCGGCGACGCTCGACGCGAGGCGGTTCGGCCTCGCCAGCGATCTGAAGCGCGCCCTCCGCCGACGAGTGCGGCCCCGACGCCTCACAAGCCGGCCTGGGTGCAGGACGGCCGCCCGCCAGTTCGCTCGAATCCACGTGGAGTACCACCTGGTAGCGATCCCCGGCCGACCCGCGATCGAGATCCCCGGCCAAAGCGGCCTCCGCGACCAGCCCCAGCGCATCGGCACGCCGCTGGCCGACGGTCACTTCTTCGGCCAACGATGGACCGGTCGGCGCGTCGGACGCTTCGCGGAACAGCCGATCCGCGGCGGCCTCGAGCGCGCGACTGACCACGGCGCCCACCTCCGGCGTGAGCCGTCCCCGAATCACGACCATCCCATCGTCATCCACCCAGGTGGAGAGCTCGCGCCGCAGGTGCCGCACCTCCACGTCTCGAGCGGCTTCCACGCGGTCCACACGCCGCCAGGCCCGCACGAACCGTTCGACGTGTGCCGCCGTACCCGCCAAGGCGATATCCAGCAGTACCGCTTCGTTCTCCGACGTGGCCACACGGGTGATGGCCCGCACCTTGGCGTAGGAGATCGCACCGCGCTGTATCGCCGCGCTCACGAGTGGTAACGACACGAGTGCCTTGGCCACGCGCACCTTCTCACGCGCGGCACCGAGGTCGATGCCGGTGCGCCAGTGGAGCCAATGCGCGCACGACAGGAAGCCGTTGTTCCAGCCCGCCCGCCCGTTCGTCGAATGCTCGGAGCAGCACGAGCAATTCGTAGGTGGCCGCGTGGAGTCGAGCGGCGAGTTCGGCGATGGCTTCACCGAGCTGCTCGGTCCTATCCGAAGCGTGAGGCGCGAGCGTCGGGCTCGGGCGCGGGCGCGCAACAGAAGCGGAGTCATGGGCACCATCGAGAGGAAATAGAGCAAGCATGCCCGATAGTAACGTCCCACTTTTCGGCCGTTCAGGAAGACGACGCCGGGACGATCGCATCGTGATCCGGCGTCGCGCGAGGATCGCCATGCGAACGTGCATCCAGCGCGATCACTGCGCGTCGCAGGGCACGTCGATGCGCGACCGCCGACTTCCTGTCTAGTGCCTCCAGAATGCTGTCCAGCGAAAAGTGAGCGTCGCGAAGGGTGGGTCGGCGTTGTTGACGATTGCGTGAAGACGATGGCATCGTCGTCGTCGAGATGTTCGAGAAGCCGTCCAAACCGTTGCTGATCGCGCTGCGAGACTTCGTGTGTCGCCACGAGGTCTTCGTCGAAGCACGCGAGTTCGACAACGGGTTCATCTTCGTCCGACAACCGAAGGGCCGGTCAATCAGACTCGGGCCGCGTCGCCACTTCCAGGTGTTCCTTCGCCGCAAGAAACGCCGAGTCCGTTTTTCATGTTGACGTGCGGATCTGAGGATCATGAGCGGTCACAGGTTCGGATCGACTTCCCCGAGAAGGCGCTCCTGCGACCGGCGGAGGCAGCGATCGAGTACGAACAGTGCGGCCGCGACGTGAAACGCTACTCGGCCTGCTTTCCGAAGGACGCGGATGCGGGTCGCGCACTCTTCGGCTATGTGCGATCGGAGTCGCGTCTTCTTGAACAGCTACTCGGCGACACCGCCTACAGCGAACTGCTCCGGCTTGTGCGGCGTCACCGCCGCAAGACACGGTCGTGGGCGGCGAATCGGCGTGTGAAGGCCAGAGAACCACACCGGCGATCATGAGCATCTGCGCGACTCTCTAGCACTTTCAGTTCCCGCGCCACGGCGGCGACTGGGTGGACCTGCTGGCTCAAGGGCGTGCGGGCGCACAAGACCAGGCCACAACTAGCGCGACAGCCTCGCACCCGCAAGTTGAGCGACCGCCGACAGCGTCGTCTGAGCGGCGTTCAGACCGAGCCTGAAGTCAGCGTCGTTGTAGGCGGTGAAGACGTCGCCCGGCGTGTGTCCGAGCGGATCCCAGCCGCCGCCGATCTCCGACCCTCGTTCGGCTTCGCGGAGGCTGATCGACGCGACGTGGTCC
>JBEBGB010000527.1:0-3891 GCA_040081675.1 Vicinamibacterales bacterium | reverse complement strand
GAGGAGTTCCCGCGCGGCCAGGCGACCACCGCCCGTCTTCTTCAACAGTACCTGCGCGACGACGCCGGTCAGGCTTCGCGAAAGCGAGAGCTGCGTGCGGTGACGGTCCCCTGCCGGCGATAGATCGATGAAGCCGTCAATTGCGGCCGCCGCCGATCTGGCGGGCAACCCGCAGATGACCAGACGTCCCGCGGCGGATGCCTCGAGCGCCAACCCTGCAACTTCCGTCGTGCGGACCTCTTCGATGACCAGCACGTCGGGGTCTTCTCGCAACGCTTCTCGCAGCAGGCCCGCCATTGCTGCTTCGTCGCGTGCCTCACGCTGGCTGACGAGCGACCCTATCCGTTCGTGCACGACATTGATGTCGCGCTCGATCGTAATGACGTGGACGTGCCTGGTTCGATTGATGTGGTCGACAAGTGCGGACATCAGTGTGCGCTTGCCGCTCTGGCGGGGTCCCGTCACCAGCAGCAGACCCTCGGATTGGTCGACAAGCTCCTCGATCTCGCGCGATAGACCGAGCTGCTCCACCGTCGTGGCGCGCTGCGGCATGATGTGCAGCACGCCGCCCGGGCCACGATGATCTCGAAAACTCTGATACCGGACGCGCCCGATGTCGGTTAACTCCGAGGTCCATTCGCCGGCTGCGCCTCGGCGAAACGCGTGGGCGCCGCGCTCGGGCATCTGCGTGAGCAGCAGTGACTCGACGTCGCTCGAGCTGAGCACGGCCGTGCCATCGAGTGTTCGAATGTCTCCATCCACGCGAATCGTCGGGCGGGCGCCAGACACCAGATAGATCGTCGACGCGCCCCGGGCGACCGCGGTCCGTACCAGGCGATCGAGTCGCGCCAGCGCAGGTTCGAGCAGCGGCGTCGACGCTTCGGATCGCGTCGTTGTGCGCGTCAGCGGCAACACGATGGCGGGAGTTGGCGCCTCGTCTTCGCGGGCGGTTTCGGTCTGCCTGGCCCGTATGTCCACCACGGAACGAGGGCCCTCTCTCGTCGACGCAGGCGAAGACGGTAAGGACGGCGCCGGACCGCTTTTCGCGCGACGGCGCAGTTCGGTGCGTCGGATCTCGACCCAGACATCGTCGCCGCCTCGCGCGGCAACGACACTGAAGCGCTCGCGCGGGAAGAGCGGATTCTCGGGTAACACGCACTGCGTCGCGCCGACTTCGTCCAGGACGCGCCTCGACTCTTCAGGGAGCAGATGCTCGAGGACGCCAGCAATCGCCTCGGCAGTCAGTGGATCGCTCCCCAGACTGGATTGGCCTCGCTCGGTGACGACGTAGGGCTTGTCGCCCACGTGCATGACCAGCGCGTCCCCATCCATCGCGACGATCGCCTGCAGCAGCGAGGGAACGAAGGTCATTCGGTCCTGGAGTACCGCTGCGGCGTCCACACCGGTGGCGTCGCTGTGCATGGAAGGCATCATAGTACGAGACGCGGCTTTTGGGGAGGGTCGGTGGATAATGTCCGAGCCATGCTTCCATCGAGCACGGTCGAGAATTACATCAAGGCCATTTACCAGGGCCAGGTCGCGCTGCCTGCCGACGCGCGTCTGGTTCCCATGGGACATGTCGCCGCGGCACTCGGCGTGACGCCGGGCACTGCGACCACAATGGTCAAGGCGCTCGGCGAGTCGGGCCTCGCGGAGTATGAACCCTATAGCGGGGTGCGCCTCACGGCTGCCGGCGAACGTCTCGCGCTTCTGGTGCTGCGTCGCCATCGGCTCGTCGAACTGTTCCTGGTGCAGGTGCTGGGTATGAGTTGGGACGAGGTGCACGACGACGCCGAGCAACTCGAACACGTCGTGTCCGAGCGCGTCATCGAGCGAATCGACGAAATGCTCGGGCGACCAACGCACGATCCGCACGGCGACCCGATCCCGACCGCAGAGGGCGCGATGCCCACCAAACATCACGACAGCCTGCTGACGTGTCCGCTCCGCACGTCACTGCGGATGACGCGCATCACCGATCAGGATCCGGCCTTCCTCCGCTTCGTCGAACGTAACGGTTTGAAGCCCGGGCAGGTCGTCGAGGTCGAGTCGCGGGATACCGCGGCTGATTCCGTCAGGCTGGTCGGGCACGGCGGCGTGTCAATCACGATCGGCGCGCGTGCGGCGTCGAAGCTGCTCGTGGAAACGGCTGACGGCTAAACGTCAGGACTTCGCGCGACGCCGCGGACCGATCGGTCCGTGCGAACTGTCATGAAGGATGCGGCGGATTTCAGCCACGAGATCGTCCGGCAGGCAGGGCTTGGTGACGAATGCGTCACAGCCAGCCTCCTTCGCACCTTCGAGAATGCCTGCGACCGCGTGGCCGGTGAGCGCCACGACGGGGATCATGGCGGTGCGCGCATCGGCCTTCAACCGGCGAGTGGCTTCCCACCCGTCCATGACCGGCAGCGAAAGGTCCATGAGGATGATGTCCGGCTTCGTGTCGACGGCGCGCTGCAGGGCTTCCAGGCCGTTGGAGGCTTCCACCACGTCGAAGCCGGTGAACTGCAGGTACTCGCGATACATCTCGCGAGCATCGGGATAGTCGTCCACCAGCAGCACACGCAAAGGTTCGCCAGCTTTCATTGGTGAGGCCATCGTCTTGAATCGGCGCGTTGCCGTACTGGATCGAGTTGAAGCGGCGACAGTAACAGTGGGAGACGATAGCAACGTAGGTGCCACACACAACGTGGAGTTCGGGTTGCTGAAACGCGTCAGGGTGATGGGAACCACTACAGCGCGATTACTTCGTCGTAGGGGAATGTTACAACGTTGTTGCCAGTTCGAGGGGATGGTCGATCACCCGATCGTCCTCGTGTAAAGCGGCCGCAGGGATTCCGGGAAAGCCAAAACCATAACGGGCCACGCACGCACGAGTCCCGGCATTTCGCGCGGTTCGAAGGTCTATGATCGAGTCGCCGATCATGAGGGTGCGGCCCGGCGGCGTTCCTGTGCGATCCATCAGAGAGACGAGCCCTGCCGGATCGGGTTTGCGTGGCAGCGGTCCGTCGCCACCAAGCACTCGGTCTTCGAAGTGCGCGGCCAACCCGCAACCCTCGAGAATTGTGCACGTGGCGCCGAAGGGTTTGTTGGTCAACACGGCCAGAGTTCCCCGGGAGGACAGCGTCTCGAGCAGTTCGGGGATGCCTTCGTAAGGGCGTGTGAAGCGGAGCAGGCGCTCATTGTAGGCGTGCAGGAAGCGCTCGAGCAGGTCGGGCGGCTTCGGGCAGTTCGCTGCGGCAAAAGCCCTGGCAATGAGCAGCGCGGCGCCGTCACCAACCATGCCGGCAATCGCCGCCTCGGACAAGGGCGCACAGCCGCACGCCTCGAGAACGGCGTTCGTCGAATCCGCAATGTCACGCTGAGAGTCGACCAGCGTCCCATCGAGATCGAAGACAAACAGGGCGATAGGGTCGGATGTCAGGATCGTCGGTACTCGGCCGAAGAAGTGGGCGTTTCCCAGACCGTGACCCGCTCGACGGGAAAACCCTGGCTCGACGCGTAATCGAAGATCAGCTTCGCGAGGTGCTCCACTGTCGGATTGCGATCGACGACGAAGACGGGTTCGCCAAGCGACCGGAGGAGCGGAACCAGCGGATCGTCGTGACGAAGCACCATCTTGTGATCGAGCTGGGCATCGATCCATCCCTTGACGATGCGTTTGATGTCGGTGAAGTCGCAGACCATGTTGCGATGGTCCAGCTGGTCGGTGCGCACCTCGATCTCCGCCACGGCATTGTGTCCGTGCGGATGCCTGCAGACACCGTCGTAGTCGAGAAGCCGGTGGCCGTAGCAGAAGTCGATGCGCTTGGTAACGGAGAACAACAGTGTCAGCTCAATTGGTGACGTTGTGAGTTGGAGAATTGGCGAGTTGGTGAGTTGGTGAGTTGG
>JBEBGB010000075.1:0-14227 GCA_040081675.1 Vicinamibacterales bacterium | reverse complement strand
GGGGATGCATTTGAATTCCAGCACCGCGGCCTGGCCGGCGCTCTTCTGTCCTATACCGTGCTGCGAAGCGGCTCTCGAGAGGTGATCGAGGTCGCTCTGGCCGAAGCTGTGCGTCCGGCATCGATGTACTTCGTGCTGGCAGGTGTTGGACTCTTCACTTTGCTGGTCGGCGCATCGGTGCGTTTACGGCGTCCGCGCGATCCGGCGACGCTGCACTTCTTCTGGTTGTGTGTCGCGTTCTTCGGCACCTTCACGTTCTCCTTCAATGGTCCGTTCGATCGTCTGGACTGGACATTCTATTGGGGCGATGCCGTGTCCATGGCACTGCTTCCGCCCCTGTTGTTGCACTTCACGCTCGTGTTTCCGGAGCGCCCACGGTGGAGTGCGTCGATCGCCAAACGGTCTCTCCTGCTCCCGCTCATGTATGCGCCGGCGCTCGTGTTGGCCGCCGGGCGCATTGCGGCCATCTCGCGAGGCGCGTCAGATGGGGCTGCGCTCTCTCGCACGCTCGATCTGCTCGACCGCGCTGAACCGATCTACCTGCTCGTGTGCTCGCTCGCGGCGATTCTGGTGCTCGTGCGCGGGTTCGGCGAGATCTCATCGCTCACTGGTCGGCGTCAGCTCCGTTGGATCGCGTGGGGGTCGCTGCTGGGCGTCGGTCCGTATGCGCTGTTCTACGCGCTTCCCTGGGCATTTGGGCTGAACCCTCCGCTCGCGCTGCAACTCACGGCAGTGCCACTCGGTCTGGTGCCGCTGGCGTTTGCATCGGCGATCGTTCGCTACAGGTTGCGGGACGTCGAAGTCATCATCAAGCGAGGCCTTGCGTACACCGCGTTTCTGGCGGCCAGCGGGGTGCTGTACCTGGCCATGCGGAAAGCCGTCGGCGTCCTCTTTGCCGACCAGGCCGATCCCCACAACTGGATCGTTGCGGCGCTGGCAACGATGGTGGTGGTGCTGCTCGCGCAGCCTGTCAAAGAAGCCGTGCAGAACGCGCTCGACCGCGTGTTCTATCGCGATCGGTACGACTATCGGCGTGCGCTCGTCGGCTTCGCGCGCGACTTGAATACCGACCTGGACGTCGTCCGACTCAGTCAGCGTCTGGTGACGCGTGTAGTCGAGACGCTCGTTGTCGATCAGATGTCGCTCATGCTGGCGGACGAACGTCTCGGCGACTTCCAGTCGATCGGCGACTTCGGGTTCCAGCAGGCAGCGCCGCAGTTGGCGCGCTCGTCCTCGTTCGTGTCACGGCTCGACACGGGTCACACGATTGCGCTCGACGACCCGATTGTGGCCGCACGCTTTGCGGCCGAAGAAGTCGAGTTCTGGCGCGATCACGGCATCTACTACTTCGTGCCCTGTGTGTTCGAGGGTGCGGCCATCGCCGTGCTGGCGCTTGGCAGGAAGGGATCCGACGAGCCGTTCAACAGCGAAGACCTGGCGCTGCTGACCGCTGTCGCGGGTCAGGTCGCGACCGCCATCGAGAACGGACGCCTGTTCCGGCAGTTGCACCTCAAGGCCGAAGAGCTCGGACGGATGCGCGAGTTCAACGAGAACATTCTCGAATCGCTCGACAACGGCCTGGCAGTGTTCGACGACCACGAGCAGATCGTGCGCTGGAATCGCGCGCTCGAGGTGTTCTACGGTGTTGATCGTGCGGATGCGGTTGGCCGGCATCTCGCCGAGATCTTCGATGGCGAGTTCGTCGAGGCGCTCCGGGCGGCTCGAAGCGACAATCCGCTCGGCGCCACGCTCTTCAAAGTGCCGCTGGTCAGCCGCGAACGACCTGACGACGACGAACGTTCTTCGCGATTGATGGTGAACGCCACGGTGGTGCCGCTGCAGTCGCAGGAAGGCGCCGACGCTGTCGAAGGGACCATCCTGCTGCTGGAGAACATCACCGACCGCGTCAGGCTCGAAGAACAGTTGCAGATTTCCGAAAAGATGGCATCCATCGGTCTGCTGGCGGCGGGCGTGGCGCATGAAGTGAACACGCCGCTCACCGGCATTTCGAGCTACACGCAGATGTTGCTCGAACACGCCGACGCGTCGGACCCGCGCACGCAAATCCTCGAGAAGATCGAGCGTCAGACGTTCCGCGCGGCGAAGATCGTCAACGGGCTGCTGACGCTGTCCCGTCCGGGCACTCCTGGCGGCGAACGCACGGCCGTCGACTTGAACGCCGTCATCAACGATGTCTACTCGCTGCTCGAGCATCAGTTCGAGATCGGCCGCATCAAGGTCCGCCGTGAGCTCGCGCACGAGCCGCAGGTCGTGCTGGCGATCGAGCATCAGATGCAGCAGGTGTTCTTGAATCTGTTCCTGAACGCCCGTGATGCGATGCCGAGTGGCGGGTGGTTGACCGTCAGCACGCGGTGCGACGCAGACACCGTCATCGCAGAGATTGCCGACACCGGCTCCGGTATTCCACCCGAGCAACTGGCGCGCATCTACGACCCGTTCTTCACGACAAAAGCCATTGGTCGTGGCACTGGCCTCGGCCTGTCGATCTCCTACGGCATCGTTCGCGAGCACGACGGCAACATTCGATGCGACAGCATCGTCGGACAAGGGACTCGCTTCACACTGTCGCTGCCGGTACGCGTGCAGCCCGCGCTCAGAAGCGGCGCCAGGGTCTAGCGACAGGCCGCAGAACCGACTCCATGCCGAACAGTCGCAAAGGCACGATTCTCGTCGTCGACGACGAAGAGATCATGCGGGAGATTCTCGAGACGCTGCTGACCAGGGAAGGTTACGACGTCAAGCTTGCCGCATCCGGTGAGGCAGGTCTCGAGCTGGCGCGCTCGCAGCCAGTCGACGCTGCCATCGTCGACATCATGATGCCCGGCATCGGCGGCATTGCAACGCTGGATGAACTGCGGCGTCTCGACGAAGACCTTGCCGTCATCATCATCACCGCGTTTGCATCGATCGAGAGCGCCATCTCCGCGATGAAGAGCGGCGCCTTCGACTACATCACGAAGCCGTTCAAGAACGACGAAGTGCTCGTCGTGATTCGCAACGCGATGGAACGGCGTCGGCTGGTGCACGAGAACCGGAACCTCCGCCAGAACATTCAGGAGCGCTATCACAAGTTCGGCAACATCATCGGGCGCAGCCCGAAGATGCGACAGGTGTTCGACCTGATCATTCAGGCCGCGCCCAGCCGGTCGAGCATCCTTATTCAGGGCGAGAGCGGAACGGGCAAGGAGCTGGTGGCGCGAGCCATTCACGCGAATTCCTCTCGCTCCGAGCAGCCTTTCGTCGCGGTCAGCTCGGGCGCCGTCTCGGCCGACCTCCTCGAGTCGTCGTTGTTCGGTCACATGCGCGATGCCTTCGCCGGAGCCGTCTCTCCGAAGAAGGGGCTGTTCGACCTGGCGGACCGGGGCACCATCTTCTTCGACGAGATCGGCAACGTGCCTCTGGACACGCAGTCGCGCCTGCTGCACGTCATCCAGGACCGCGAGTACTCGAGGCTCGGCTCGGTGGAAACCGTCAAGGTTGATGCGCGCATCATCGCCGCGACGAATCTCGACCTGCGACAGATGATGGAGGACGGCAAGTTCAGGGAAGACCTGTTCTACCGGCTCCACGTGGTCACGATCAGCCTGCCGTCGTTGCGCGAGCGGAAGGACGACATTCCTCTGCTGGTACAGCACTTCCTGCACAAGTACGGCGACGAGAATCAGAAGGCGGGCCTCGAGCTGACGCCGGACGCGCTCGATCTGCTGACGGAGTACCACTGGCCTGGGAACGTGCGGGAACTCGAGAACGTCGTCGAGCGCGCAGTGGTGCTCTCGCCGGACAGCCGCATCGGTGCCGAACTGATTCCCGATCATGTGCGTCGGGCGCCCAGTTTTCACATGCCGCAGTTCCAGGTGCCACCGGAGGGGATCTCGTTCAAGGATGTCATTACGGACTTCGAGAAGCGACTCATCGAGTCGACACTCGAGGCTGCCGGCGGCGTGCAGAAACGCGCGGCCGAATTGCTGCACATCAAGCCGACCACGCTGAACGAGATGATCAAGCGGTACGACATCCGCTCGCGCCGAAAGCGAAGTTCCCCAGGTTCTTCCGACGCGCCGCCAGACGACCGTTCAGAGAGCTGACGGACCGCCAGAACGTCGAGCGGGCCTCATCGACACAGTGTCACTGCGCAGCTTCGGTGCGCGAATCGGTCAGCGCGCGTTTCGAATCTTCGCGAAGAGCTGCTCATACTTGCCGAGCACCACGTCCCAGCGATAGTTGTTTCGGACGTACTCGCGACCATTGCGTCCGAGAGAGGCTCTCAGCCGCGCGTCGGCCATGAGCAGTTTCAGGCACTCGATGAATTCGTCGCGGTTCGCGTACCAGAGGCCGCCGTTGCTTCGGACGCAGTGCTCGACGAGAACCTCGCTCCGGGAATTGACGAGAATCGGCGTTCCGACCGCCAGTGCTTCCAGGGCCAGGAGGGACAGGCTCTCGTACGGCGACGGGCAGATGACGACTGTCGCGGCCTCGAGCGCTTGCACGCGTTCGCCGTCGCTCAGCATGCCGGCAAAGCGAACCGACGGGTCCTCGGGCAGCGACATCAGTTTCGCGCCCATGAGTGCGAGGGTGGCGTCGCCTCCGTCTTTGACGTAGCTGCTGAAGTACTCGAGCAGTTCCTCGCAACCCTTGCCTGGATCAATGCGTCCGCCGTAGAGCGCGAACGGGCCGTGCAGCCGGTGACGCCGCCGAAACACAGAGCCGCGAGACAGCAGATGCGACGGGAAGTCGCGCACGTCGTGGTCATCAGTGGCAGCCGCAGGTTCCGCTCCGCCAGGTCCCTTCTCGACACCCGCCTCCTCGCCACCGACCTCCGCCGTTGCCGGCGCGCCGTCGTCCTCAGCGGGTGCCGGCATGCGCGGATATGGTTGATGGCGTGGAATGTCGATGCCGACACCAACCAACTCCTCGAGCAACGGACGATCCGGGAATTGTTGCTGGACGAACTGTCGCTCGCTGTCAGTGAGGTAACAGAGCGCTGCGGCCTTCGTGAAGACGTCCTTGAAGATCTCCAGCTTGATGGCGGGTTCGTCGTGCGCCGTCGGCACCACCATGCTGCGTCCCGGGTTCACCTCGATGCCCAGCACGGTCGTCGCGTACAGGTAGGTGAAGAAGATGAGGACGTCGTACTGGTGGTGGTTGCGACGCAGGAAATCTATCAGCGCCGGACACCACGGCCCTTGCTGCTTCAGCCACTCCATCTCGTCTGCACGCGAGTGAGGATTGTTGAAGATCCAGTTCGAGTACGTGTTGAACGCGTCGATGTCGCGTGTGCGGGCGCTCGCGAAGCGCCGCACGGTGACACCCTTCACGCGGTCCGCGCCCTCGGGATACTCGTTCTTCCAGGTCACGTAGTCGCGCGCGCACGTGGTCAGGACGTCCACGTCGTGCTGCGAGGCCAGGCGTTCGGCGACCAGCCGGCACAATTGTTCGGAGCCACCGAGCACTTCGGCGCCGTACCGTTGGATGACGAAGGCAAGCTTCATGAGGTGTAACCGCCACCAGGGTGTGCGACAAGTCGCGAGAGCGCATTCTCTATTCGCTTGTCGCTGAAATCGGCCAGTCGCTGCCGCTGCCGCGAAATCACTTGGGCTCGCAGCTGATCGTCGAACGCGAGCATGCCGAGAAGTTCCGCGGCGTACTCCATGTCTTTCGGCGCGAATTGCACGCCTGCGCCGCCGAGCGTCTCGGGAACCGCCGCCGCCGAGTAGGCCAGCACGGGCACATCCGCGGCCATGGCCTCGAGTAGCGGCGCGCAGAAACCCTCGTGCTCGCTGAGGGAGATGTAGACGGCAGCGTGCCGGTAGTAGACCGCCAGGTCTTCGTCAGGAACGGGACCCGTGAAGATGAAGCGTTCCATTGGCAGCCGGTACTGCGCCATCATGGCCCGAATCGCAGCGTAGTATGACGGCACGGCGTCGTACTTGCCGACGAAGATGAAGCGATAGTACTCGTCGATGTAGCGCTTGTACTGCTCCGCCAGCTTCAGGTGGTCCTCGATCTTCTTGTTCGGAGCGATGCGGCCGACAAACAGAAAGTTGACGGCGTTGTTCGAGGTGAGCACCTGCTCGAGCGCCGGTCGCTCGACGGGTTGCGTGATTCGGTCCAGATCAACCGCGAGGGGCAGCACGCCGGTCGGTGAGAACCCCATGCCTTCGAGTTCGGCGCGGTTGAACTCGGACACGCCCAGCGCCAGGTCCGTGCGTCCGACCAGCGTACCGAGCTCCGCGCGTGCCAGCGAGGCGAGCCGGAACAGCGCCGCGTCGTAGGGTGCGAAGTAGTGAGCCGGCGTCACGTTGTGGTACTGCATGACGCGACCGCGAGGCAGCTGCGCGAACGCTTCCGTCATCGGCGACGGTAGCGCGTAATGAAAGATTGTGACGTCGCCCAGGTGCGCCGCCGCGTGCGAGAACGGACGCACGTCGCCCTGCAGGACATCGTCGATGGTCAGCGCGTAGATCTCGGACTGGTGGCCGAGCGTGCGGAGTATGCCGCGCATCCTTCGAGCGCTATCGCCGATCGCATCGCCTTTGTGAGCCGCGGGCACCCACTGGTTGATGATCACGCCGGTTCCTCTGGAAGTGCCATGTACGCAGACGGACGGTATCGTCGCATTTCCTCCAGATGCTCCAGCGCGTCGAACTGGTTCCAGAAATCGAACGCGACGTGCGGTGATCCACGACGGGGCGACGCGAGAATCCGAGCGACGAAGCCGAGCAGCGTGTGGTCGAAGTCCTTCGCCTGCAGACGCCCGACCGCCGCCAATTGCTCGTCGACCATCACGTCCTGCAGGCACGGATCGGACAGAATCCCGTCCATCAGTGACGCGACGTAGGCCGGGTCCTTCGTGTCGAACAGGACACCGGCGCCGTCCATGGTTGCGGGAACGGCCGTGGCCGCGTACGCGAGCACCGGAATCCGTTTGTAGAAGGCCTCGATGATCGGGACGCAGAAGCCTTCATGTTCGCTGCAGCACAGAAACAGGTCGGCGACTTCGTAGTACGCAACGAGCTCGGCGTCGGACACGTGGCCCGCAAAATGGACGTGCTGCAGCCCGAGTTGGTTCACGAGGTGTGTCAGCGCAGCGAAATAGCGCTCGAACAGGTTGAACACCCCCGCGATGATCAGCCGGCTGCGAGGGTTGAACGTCGTGTGATACGCGTGAAAGCAGCGAATCACATCCTCGATTTTCTTGTTGGCGATTACCCGACCCACAAACAGGATGTTGGTCCACTCATCGTCGAACTGCTGTGCGACGAACCAGTCTGCCGGATCATCGAGGTGCGAGAGGTCCGGCACGACGGGAAGGACCGCTGTGCGGTCGAACCCGAGCGACTCCAGGTCCTGACGGTTGAATTCGGAGTCGCCGAGCGCCATGTCGCAGCGGTCGACATACGCGTGGATCTCGCGCCGCCCTCGGAAGCATTGTCGAGCGAGCGTTCGGTGCACGGCCGCGAAGTATTCAGGCGGCGTGATGTTGTGGTAGATGAGCGCCATCCGATCGGGAAGCGCGTAAGCCGTGCGCGACGCTCTCGAGCCGATCGAGAAATGGTGGAGCAGCAGGTTCTCGGGATGGCTCGCGTCCACCAGCTCGCGGTAATGGCGCGTGAGCGGCTCGAGGCGTGGATCGGCCGTTTCCACGAAGATGTCCGACTCGTAGCCGGCCGCCCGCAGCACGCGCTGGATGCCGAGGACTTCGTGGCCGATGGCGTCTCCGTAGCCCAGCGTCGCCAGCACCTGATGGACTGCTGGCCGATGCGTGGTCATCGCGACGCGCCCGAGCCCGAGGGACGCCCTCGTCGTCCTTGCGATCGCCGTGGAGGTGGCGACGAGGGGCGCGACGTCTCCGCGCCGCGATCGGGCGGCGATGGCCGACGCGGCAGCGGTGGCGCCACAGGGCCGCTCGGACGTGGCACGGTCATCTCAGGAGCCACCGACGGCCCGCTCGGCGTCGAGGCCAGCACCTGTGCTCCTGGCAGACACGTCGCCTTGCGCCGATCCATCCAGCCCGGGAGCGGCTCGATGAGCCCGTTGCCCGTAGCCGCAGCCAGCTGCTGGAGCATGTCCAGATACTTGCGTTCGATGACGGGCCAATCGTAGTGATCGCGGAAGTACTGCCTGCCGTTGCGGCCCAGTGTTCCCGCGAGCCACTTGTTGAACTCGATGGCGCGGAGCGTTTCGACGAACTCCGCCCGACTGTTGTAATAGAGCCCCGCGTTGCTCCGGATGCACTGGCCCTTGAGGACGTCGCATTTCGCGTTGGCCAGCACCGGCTTGCCGAGCGCCCACGCTTCGAGCGCCACCATCGAAAGGCTTTCGAAGAACGACGGCATGATGAGCAGCTCGGACGCCGCGATCGCATCGAACTTGTCCGTATCGTCGACGAACCCGACGTGTCGAATCCGCGGGTGCTGGGGTATCTCGAGCAGGGAATTGCCGATGAGCACCAGCGTCAACCGTCCTGCCTGCTCACGCAAGTAGGCGTCGAAGTAGTCGAAGAGCTCGCGACACCCTTTGTTCTCGTCGATACGCCCGACGTAGACCGCGAACGGACCACGCACGCCGAACTTCTGCCGGAAGCGCTGTGGCTGCGTGTTCGCTGGCACTTCCGAGCCGATACCGACCACGACCGACGGGACGTCGACGTTGCCGGAGATGGCCTGAATCATCGCGCGCTCTTCCGGCGAGTTGTACATGAGCGCACGAACGCCCCTGAACACGGGCGCAAAGACCGACAGGCCCACAGCCGGGTCGCGTTCGGCCGTCGGAATCAGCACCGCTTTCGAGGCGACTGCCCGGGCGCCGTGAAACGCGTGGTAGTAGCGATAGCTGAAGAACAGGCAGAAGTCCTGCTCACCCGAATGGCGTTCAATGTGTGCGATGAGCGCAGGACTCGTCGGTCCTTCCTCTTCGAGCCACTCGAGTTCGTCACCGACCGAGTGGGGTTGATTGAAGACACGCTCCGAGATCCGTCCGAACACCAGCGGATCCCGCTCGCGCTTCACCGGAAAGCGGCGCACCGGAATGTTGTTGATACGTTCCTCGCCGGCGGCCAGTTCGTTGCGCCACGTGACGTAGTCGGTGGCACAGGTCGTCCACACTTCGACCTGTGCATGACGAGCCAGATGCTCGGCGACATAGCGCGCGTGCAGTTCGGCGCCTCCATTGATGTCGAGGCCGTACCGCTGGACGACGATCGCGAGCTTCACTGCTCGGGCGTGGCGGACGGATCCGCGGATGCCGGCTCGGCTGACACCGCAGATGTTCGCGTCGTGCCAAGCGGCGCGCCAGGCGTCGTGCTGGCCGAGTGGGTCGGGTCGCTCGTCGCGGTTTCAGCCGGGTGGGCCTGTGCGCCGAACGTGTGCTCGAATGGCTCGGGCCGAGCCGTGCGGCTGTCTGGCGCCGAGGCGTGTATGCTGACCGCGGCGACGGCGTCCGCAGTGGCGTCTGCTCCGCCATCCGCTCCGCTATCCGCACCAGGCTCTTCGTCACCTCCTGTGTCCTCGTCCAGCGAAGCCTCGGTTTCCGGCTGCGCTCCACCCATGACGACGGCGGCCGACCCGCCGCCTCGACGTCCACGGCGGCGACGCCGACGTCGACTCCGCTGTCCGGGTCCTTCGGGAGCCGAGGGTGTCGTGGTTGCCTGGTCGCTTGTGGCCGCCGGCTCGGTCTGTTCAGCCGGTGCAACAGGCGTCGGCTCTGGTTGTGCGACCGGCGGTGCCGGCGGCGGTTCCGGACGTCGTGTCTCTTGCCGTCGAGCTTCCTGCCTGCGCGCGTCGTCGCGCCTGGGTTCATCACGACGGCGCTCGTCGCGACGACCTTCGTCACGCCGAGGTTCTTCGCGCCGAGGTTCGTCGCGTCGCGTCTCCTGCGCGGAGCTTTCTTCGGTCGCGGGCTTGTACACCACGACGCTTTCGAGTGCGCGCGCCCGACGCTCGTTGAACTCGAGGCGGCTGGCCAACGATTCGAGGCGCATCGTGATGTTCTTCACCTCGATACCGAGGCGCGTCGTTTCGACCACGAGGTTGTGCATCACCTCGTAGTGCAGCTGATCGAACGCGTACCGCGCAGCGTCGCGCTTGGCTTCACGTTCTGCGATGCCCGTGTTGAGCCCCGCCTGAATGTGCAGCGCCTGGATCAGCGGATTCGGGTTGAAGAACAGTTTCAACACCGGCATCAGCAGCTTGCGAATGAAGCGAAGCGGGCCGCGAGTCGACTCGAAGAGCGTGTCGGCCTCGAACGCGTAGTTGGGAAGTTCCGGCGGCGCGTACGGCGGCTGCGCACGTCGATACTGTTCGAGCAAGTCGGAGCGGACACCACGGGGATCCAGGAATTTCTCGAGCTTCACGCTCGCGAGTTCGCGAATCTGCGCGTCGGTGTAGTCCACGCCGCGCTTCTCCGAGATGCGCGCGCGGATCTGCTCCATGATGTGCTCGACGTTGACCGCGTCGGAGCGAACGTTGAAATCAGGCATGGTCAGGGCACAAGCGGGCGGTAAACGATGAGCACCACCGCGATGACCCACAGGGTCACGCAGGCAAGCAGGGGTCGATCGTTCAGCAGCAGGTCGGCCGGGCTTCCTCCGCCGTCGCGCCGGTGCACGAGGTAGAGATATCGGAAGATTCCATAGAGCGCGAATGGAATCGTGAGGCCCAGCCAGGGCGTGCCGAACTTCTGCTCGGTCTCCGGGCTGATCGTGTAGAAGATGTAAGCAATCAGCGTCGATGCCGTGACGACAGCGATCATCTGATCGAGGAGGTAGGGGGAATACTCATCGAGAATCGGACGGTGGCTCGCGGCACCATCGGCAAGCAGCACCAACTCGTGCCGCCGCTTGGCCAGCGCGATGAACAGCGCCGCCAGAATCGTACAAACGAACAGCCAATGGCTGACGACAACGTCGATCACCGCGGCCCCGGCGACGGCGCGCAGGACAAATCCCATGGCCAGCGTCAACGCATCGACGATGACGATGTGCTTGAGTGAGAGGGAGTACAGCGTCTGGAGGACGAGGTAGCCCACAGCTACAGCGCCAAAACGCCAACCGAGGGCGAATGCGCTCGCCACTGCAGCCGAGCCGATGCTTGCTGCGGCGACCAGCGCCGAAGGGACCGATAACTCGCCGGCGGCAATGGGGCGCCTGCATTTGAGAGGGTGCTGGCGGTCACCCTCGCGGTCCATGATGTCGTTGATCAGATAGACCACGCTCGACAATGCGCAAAAGACGACGAAGCCCGCCGCGGCGCGAACGTCGGCGGCCAGGTCGAACAGCTTGACAGCGAAGATGAGCGGAGCGAAGACGAGCAGGTTCTTGGTCCACTGACTCGGTCTGAGCGAGACGATGAGACCACGTACAGGTGAACGACGGCTCGACGCTCCGAACCTCGAATCAGTCGGAACATCAGCAGCCGTCATGGTCGAGAGGGCACTGCGCGCCATCTAGCGCGAAAGATTGACTAGACCTGCGCGGACGCGGAGAAACTCTGAACCGCGTCGGTTTCCGACTCGTAGGTCTCGAAGACCGTCAGCAGTTTCGTGATCGCCAGCAGATCGGTGATGCGTTTGGTCAGGTTGAGCAGCTTCAGGCTTCCGCCCTGCCGGCTCACCGTGGTGTAGGTGCGCACGATGGCACCGAGCCCGGCGCTGTCCACGTATGGCACGTCGGCCAGGTTCAAAATGATCTTCTTCTTCCCCTGGTTCAACAGGCTGTTGACTTTGTCCTTGAGGATTTCGTCGCCTTCACCGAGGGTGATGCGTCCGTTGACGTCGAGGATCAGAACTTCGCCGATGGTTCGTTCATCGATCTGCATGAAAACGCTCCACAAATGTGCGCGCTGAGCTTAGCACACCCGTCGCATCCAGCCCCGAAGGCCGGACGCAACGGGCATGACAACGTGTCGACCTGACAGAGGAGAAACCCGGAAGGTCAGAAGCTTCCTGCCCCGGCGAACTTTCGGGACTGGAAACATTCCTTGCAAAAGACCGGTCGACCCTGGGTTGGACGGAACGGCACGGTCGTTTCCTTGCCGCACGCCGAACAATTGGTGACTGTCTCTACGCGCTCGCGCGCCACGGCGGCTCCCGCCGGACGGCTTGCCCTACTCGACTTGCAGGACTTACAGCGTTTTGGTTCGTTCTTGAAGTTCTTGTCAGCGAAGAATTGCTGCTCTCCAGCTGTCCAGACGAACTCCGCGCCGCAGTCCACGCATGTGAGGATTCTGTCCTGGAACTCCATCGGTCCCACCTCGTCTGGGTCGGTCTACTCCGTTTCTCGACGGAGCTTCTTCCGATTGCGCTTGCGGGCCAGCGCCTGTTTGGCTCGACGCTTGTCGCCCGGCTTCAGATAGAAGGAGTGCTTCTTGATATCCTTGATGATGTCTTCCTGCTGCACCTTCCGCTTGAAGCGTCGGAGAGCGCTCTCGATTGATTCGCCCTCCTGAATCTTCACTTCAGCCACGAAAATCACACCCCTTTCGGGTGGCCAGTAATCTGCTTGATTGCCTAAAGCCTGTTATTCCAAATATGTTAGGCTATCACGGCACCGGCGGATTCTAGGCTCTATCCCCGACTGCGTCAACGAAATACTCCGGCGAATCTTCGCCCATCGCCAGATGCCCTCAACCTTCGCAAATCGCTGAGAAAATGAGAGTTCTCGTAATTGGCGGCGGCGCGCGAGAACACGCGCTCGTCACCAGGCTCGCAGCCGACCCAGCCGTGACGGTTGAGTGCGCTCCAGGCAACCCAGGCATCGCCGAATTTGTGGCGGTTCATCCCGTCGACCAGGCGGATCCTGATGACCTGCTTGTACTTGCGGTGCGCCTTGGGGTTGACCTCACTGTCGTTGGCCCGGAACTCCCGCTCAGCGCCGGCGTCGCAGACAGGTTTGCCGAGGCCCGACAGTTGTTACTCGGTCCCACCGCGGCGGCTGCAAGACTTGAATCGAGCAAGTCGTTCGCCAAGGCGTTCATGGCGCGTCACAACGTGCCGACGGCCAGGTTTCATGTCGCCGAATCAGAAGCGGATGCGCTCGCATTCGTTCGAGCGGCTGCCTTTGGCTTTCCAGTCGTCTTGAAGGCGGATGGCCTGGCTGCGGGTAAAGGTGTCGTCATCGCACAGGATCTGGTTGAAGCCGAGACCATGATCGTTGACGCCATGACTGGTCGTCGCTTCGGTTCGGCCGGCGAACGACTGGTGATCGAAGAGTGCATGCGCGGCCCCGAAGTGTCCTTCTTCGTGCTGAGCGATGGTGTGCGAGCGCTTCCCATTGGCACCGCTCAGGACCACAAGCGAATTTTCGACAACGACCTCGGACCCAACACGGGTGGCATGGGCGCGTTTGCGCCGAGTCCGCTCATCGATGCCGCACTGCACGAACAGGTCATGCGCGACATCGTCCGGCCGGTCATCGATGGCATGGCGGCGGAAGGCAATCCGTTCAAGGGTTTTCTCTACGTCGGGCTCATGCTCACCACAGATGGTCCCCGCGTCATCGAATTCAATGTCCGACTCGGTGATCCGGAAGCCCAGGTGATCTTGCCGCGCATTGCCGAACCGCTTGCGCCTCTTCTTGCTGCGGCTGCGCGCGGAGCGCTCGAGCAGGAACGTTGCGTCCTCAACGATGATCGGCTCGTGGGTGTGGTCCTGGCTTCGCGCGGCTACCCAGAGTCGGCGGAGTCGGACCAGCCGATCACGGGTATCGACACGGCGCGTCGGCTCGGCGTGTCCGTGCTGCACGCGGGAACGTCTCTGAACGATGGACGCCTGGTGACAGCGGGCGGGCGTGTGCTCACTGTGGTTGCCGGCGGCGCCGATTTCGTGGAGGCACGCACCCGCGCCTACGAAGGTATTCACGCGATTCGCTTCGACGGGATGCAGTACCGAAAAGACATTGGTCTTAAAGCGCTGATGAAAATGCGCGAACACGGACGACACTGAGGACGACCGGAGGCCACGGCCCATTCTTTCAACGATAGCCGTTGCCCGGGTCAGAACGTGGCATCGGCTTCCGAGCAATTCATGATTTTTCTGTAGGCGCTTGCCGCGCACATCGGCAAACCACGTAAAGACCGTGCTCCTCCGTTAATTGGATTTCGCCCTCCGTGCCCTCCGTGGTAGAGCATTTCTTGTGAAGTACTCCGTCGTGACTTTCGGTTGTCGGGTCAACCAGGCCGACTCGCTCGGCTTCGAAGAGCAGTTGCGTGCG
>JBEBGB010000074.1:0-14228 GCA_040081675.1 Vicinamibacterales bacterium | reverse complement strand
CAGACCCAGACCCGCCGGATCGTGTGGGTGTTCGCCATGGTCGGTGCGGCGGTGAGTGTTCTGGCGGTGTTGCTCTACGGCACGTTGAGAGGCGGATGGCTCGACGCTCTCCTGGGCGGCATTGCGCTCGGCATGTCGATGCTGCCAGAAGAGTTTCCAGTCATCCTGACGGTCTTCATGGCGATGGGCGCCTGGCGCATTTCGCAAGCGCGTGTACTCACACGACGCGCCGCCGCGATCGAAACGCTCGGTTCTGCCACGGTGTTGTGCACGGACAAGACGGGTACGCTCACAGAGAACCGAATGTCGGTTGCCGAGCTGAGGCTTGCGAGCAATGCGGTCTGTCGGCCTCGCGACACGCTCGGGGCGAAGATGCCGGACGCATTTCATGATCTGGTCGAGTTCGGCGTGCTTGCCAGTGCGAACGACCCCTTCGACCCGATGGAGAAGGCGCTGCACGAACTCGGCCGCCAGGTATTGGCTGGAACCGAGCACCTGCATGGCCCCGATTGGACCATCGTCAAGGCGTACAGCCTCCGCCCCGATCTCCTTGCCATGTCGCACGTGTGGCAGGCCGCCGATGGTCGGCAGGACTTCATCATCGCGGCCAAGGGCGCACCTGAAACGATTGCCGAGCTCTGTCATCTCGGCGCTCCCGAGCGTGCCGAACTCACCGGTGCGGTAGACCAGATGGCAGCGGAGGGTCTCCGCGTCCTGGGTGTCGCCCGCGCCCGGCTCACAGGCCAGGCGTGGCCCGAGTCCCAGCACGATTTCGCGTTCGAGTTCCTGGGCCTGGTCGGCCTCGCCGATCCGCTGCGGGAAAGTGTGCCCGATGCCGTGAGCGAATGCCGAACCGCTGGCATCAAGGTGGTCATGATCACCGGTGATTATCCAGCCACAGCTCAGGCCATCGCCCGTCAGGCAGGCCTCGACGCCGTGGACATTCTCACGGGGCAAGAGCTCGAGACGCTGAGCGAGGCAGACCTGGCCAGCCGCGTCAGAACGGCGACGGTGTTCGCACGGATCATGCCCGAGCAGAAGCTTCGCATCGTGAATGCGTTCAAGGCGAACGGCGAGATCGTCGCGATGACTGGCGACGGCGTCAACGATGCCCCGTCACTCAAGGCGGCGCACATCGGCATCGCCATGGGCAAACGCGGGACCGACGTGGCGCGCGAGGCGTCTTCGATCGTCCTGCTCGACGACGATTTCGGTTCCATCGTCAAGTCGGTCCGACTCGGACGAAGAATCTACGACAATCTCCGCAAGGCGATGGGTTTCATCTTCGCTGTCCATGTGCCGATCGCAGGGCTGGCGCTGTTACCGTTGCTCTTCGGCTTTCCGATCTTGTTCGGGCCGATGCACATCGCCTTTCTGGAGATGGTGATCGATCCGGTGTGTTCCCTTGTCTTCGAGGCGGAAACAGAGGAAGACGACGTGATGGGTCGCCGTCCACGGTCGCCCGATGAACCGCTCTTCTCCGGGGCGTTGGTTGGCTGGAGCCTGCTGCAGGGAACTTTCGCGTTCCTGCTCGTGGCGGCCATCTTCATCGTCGCCTCCCGGCGGGGGATGCCGGAAGCCGAAGTGCGGGCACTGACGTTCTTCTCGCTGGTCCTGACGATTGTCGGCCTCATCTTCGTCAACCGCTCCTTCAGCGCGTCGCTGATTACGGCGCTCCGGCGACCGAACGCAGCCCTCGCGTGGGTCCTGGTCGCGGTCACGACGATGTTGGGTGTGACCCTGCTCTGGCCATTCGCGAGTGGCCTCTTCCGCTTCGGACCACTCCACGCGGACGATCTCTCATTGACGCTAGGGGCCGGCGTTCTTGTTCTTGCTGCCCTTGAACTCTTGAAGCCGCGATGGCGCGCACGGCTGCAGTCGCAGTCGTAAGCGGGGCCGCAGGTGCGTGCCGTGTAACGGTTCCCCAAGTCGTGACACTTCCTCTACGTTCACCCGCAGAGACGTTTTGGAGGAGACACCATGACTGCGCGAATCGACGAAATAGCCCCGGACCTGTACCGAATCTGTGTGTACGTGCCGGCGTTCGACCTTCAGTTCAATCACTTCCTCGTTCGAGACGACGAGCCGTTGCTGTTCCACACGGGCATGCGCGGGATGTTTCCGTCGGTGCGCGAGGCCGTCGCGACGCTGATTGATCCGAGGAGCCTGCGCTGGATCGGCTGGAGTCACTTCGAGGTCGACGAATGCGGGGCACTCAATGAGTGGCTGGCCGAGGCCCCGAACGCCACTCCGGTTTGCGGAGAGCTCGGTGCCATGATCAACATCGCCGACTTCTCGAATCGACCGCCGCGCGCACTCAAGCCAGACGAAATTCTCCAGACAGGACGGCACCGATTCCGCTTCGTCCCGACTCCGCACCTGCCGCACGGGTGGGACGCAGGCGTGTTGTTCGAGGAAGCCGACCGAGTGCTGCTCTGCTCGGATCTGATGCATCAACTCGGCGATGTCGAGCCGGTCACGACTGGTGACGTCGTCGACCGCTATCGCCATGCACTCGAAACCTACCAGCAGTCGCCGGTGCTGATGGACTACGTCCCCTACACGGAAAACACGAAGCGGCAGCTGGCCAAACTCGCGGTGCTGCAGCCGCGGATCCTGGCGGCCATGCATGGCTCGACGTTTGTCGGCGACGCTGCAGCGGCACTCGTCGCCAGCGGAGAGGTGATCCGACAAGTGACAGGTGTGTCGGCAGCAATCCCCTAACCGCCGCGGGCCGGAGATCCGATGTTGACACGGGCCGGCGATCCGATTGACCGCGCGCGCGGGCCGATAGTACCGTTCCGCGTCGAATGGAGACGATCGTCGATTCGAGCGACGGCGATCTCGCTCGTGCGGTCGGGGCGAGGGAGCGCGGGGAAGAAGCGGCAGCCGAGAACGAGTTGTATCGGCGCTTTGCCCCACGCGTGCGCCTCTATGGGCTTCGCCATCTGCGTGACGAGGACGCGGCGCGCGACCTCGTCCAGCAGGTGATGCTGTTGACCATCGTCAAGCTGCGGGAGGGCTTGGTTCGCGACGTCGACCAGATCGCGTCGTTTGTCCTCGGCGTGAGCCGCACCATGGTGAAAGACTTCAAGCGGCTGGAGTGGCGACGCGAGAAGCTGCGCGAAGCCTTCGTGGTTCCTGACCCGGTCGCCGCGTCCGTTGGCGACGCCGCACTCGATGTCGACCGCCTGGAGGCGTGTCTCGCCCGACTCGCCGAGCGCGAACGCATGGTCGTCCTCCTGACTTTCTATGCGGAGAAAACGGCGGGCGAAGTGGGCAAGGAACTCGGGGTCAAGGAAGGCAACGTTCGAGTGATTCGGCACCGCGCGGTCGAGCGCCTTCGCACGTGCATGACGTCCCGCGAGGCGCCGCAGTGATGTCGAAGTGCCAGGCTCCCATTTCAGACGAGACCCTGCTCGACTACTGGGCGCATGACCCCTCGGAAGGTGACGAAACGGACCGCGTCGAAGAGCACCTGTTCGCGTGCGGCGACTGCTCGGGACGCCTGAACGACCTGGCCGCACTCGGGCCAGGACTCGCGACGCTGGTGCGTCAGGGGCGCGTCTCGGGGATGGTGTCCCGCGCGCTGCTCAACCGCATGCAGCGCGACGGCATCCGTGTGCGCATGTACTCGCTCGTGCCGGGCGAGACGGTGCCGTGCGCCGTCTTTCCGGACGACGACATCATCGTCACCGCCCTTCGGGCCGATTTCTCTGCGGTGGAGACCGTGACACTGTCGGTGACCGGACCAGGCGACTCGACGCTCGGCCAGTTCGACAACGTGCCCGTGCCCGGGCCGGACGCCGAGGTGTTCTGGGCCACGCCTGCCGCCTTCGTGCGCCAGATGCCGTCCATGCGACTGCAGCTCACGCTGGCGTCCTCCGGCTCAACGCGCACCGAACTCGGCCGTTACGTGCTGGATCACTCCGCGTCGACGCCACCCGCCTGAGAAACTCGAGCGTCGGGCGGCACACTCTTCTGCAACTTGACAGAGCGCTCGCGAGAACCTCTTAGAGCGCTGTTCTGCGAACTGCCAATTCGAGCCAGTTCGGGACAACAGACTGAGAGAAACGGCGCTCGTCGGTTTGGCGGGACTGATCGTCACCCACCAGCCTGCCGTCTGAGCCGAACAAGCCTCGAAATACGCGTGTTCATAGTGAAGGCTCAATCCTCGGCGCCTCAGCCGCACCCACGATCTCCGTGGGGACACGGCTCAGCCGGCGTCGTGCTGGGTCGGAAACCCCAAAGGGTTGTTACGTTTCGCCACCTCCGGCGTTTCTGTCCCTGCGCGATCACACGAGAGCATCGACGTGGGCTGGAGGTGACGCGTGCCTGCCGCACAGTCTGTTGATTTCACGCGGTGGCTGAAGGGTTGGAGACGCAATGGCGAAGATTCTCGTGGCAGACCTCGGCGGATCGTCAGACACCGTGGACGACCTGAACGCGGCCCTCGAGGTAGCGCAGCCTGGCTGGCGCGACAAAGTGGTGTCGATTGGCGCGCCGGCGTGTGATGACATCGTTGCGGTCGTGCTCCGAGAACGTCCAAGGGTGATCGTGCTCGTGGTTGGCGATCAGCCGGTATCGAAAGCGGTGCCGATTCTTGTTGCGATGGCTGCTCGGGTCGGCTCACCGCGCGTGGTCGTCGCTGCGAGCTGGAAGTCAGCGGCCGATGTCGCGGACATGCTCGAGCACGGCGCTCGCGAACTGATCAGCGTGCCGCTGAACGTGGCTGAAGCCGCGGGTCGGCTGCGGTCTGTGCTGAACGAGTGCGCCAGCTCCGAGTCCAGCGGGGAGCTCGTGGTGCCAGGCCTCGTCGGCGAGAACGAGGCGTTCCTCGCCGAGCTCAGGAAGATTCCTGTCGTTGCTGCGTGCGACGCCAACGTGCTCATCTCGGGAGAGACCGGCACGGGCAAAGAGCTCTGCGCGCAAGCCATTCACTCGTCGAGCAACAGGCGCGAGAGGGCTTTCGTCCCGATCAACTGCGGAGCCATTCCGCAGGACCTTGTCGAGAACGAACTCTTCGGACACGAGCGAGGAGCGTTCACGGGCGCGTCGAATGGACGTCCGGGATTGGTCCACGAGGCCGACGGCGGGACGTTGTTCCTTGACGAGATCAACAGTCTCCCGCTCGTGGCGCAGGTGAAGCTGCTTCGCTTGTTGCAGGACGGCACGTTTCGCCCGCTCGGGTCGACTCGTCAGCAGCACGCCAACCTGCGGGTCATTGCCGCAACGAACGACGACCTGCAGGCCGCCGTGCACGCAGGTCGATTCAGGCAGGATCTGTACTACCGCCTGAACGTCATTCCCATACGGCTTCCAGCATTGCGCGAGCGTCGCGACGACATCCCGCAGCTCGCGCGTCTGTTCCTCTCGCGCTATGCCCACCGAACCGGCAAACGCGTGCACGATCTCGCTCCGGCGGCGATGACGAAGCTGTCCACCTACGACTGGCCAGGTAACGTGCGCGAGCTCGAACACGTCGTCGAACGGGCGGTGGTGCTATCGCCGTCGCCGCTCCTGCAGGCGTGCGACATCTCGCTGGGGACCGACGACCTCAACGAACCAAGCTCGTTTCAGGACGCAAAGGCGCGCGTCGTGAGGGAGTTCGAGCGCGGGTACCTGCGTTCGGTGCTGAGCGAATGCCGCGGCAACATCAGTCACGCCGCCGTCGCCGCAGGCAAGGACAGGCGAGCGTTCTGGGAGCTCCTTCGCAAGCACGCGATCGATCCGCAAGACTTCAAGGCTGCATAACACGTCGACGTCCCCGTCCACCCAGCACTGGCATCCTTCTGGCTTCCGGCCTGGGTCCGCACCACCTGTTGTTGCGGCCCGCACCGCTCATCCGTGACGCGTGGGTGATTCGCAGCTTAGAATCACTGACAGCGGATCTGCGAACTGGAAGGAGTTGACGCGTGAAGGTGAGACTGAAGAATCCCTCCATTGCTGTTGCGGTCGATAGTCTCGGATACGAACAGCGGCACCCCGACATACATGGCGTGACCGCGTCCGACGAGCAGCGAAGCACACGCGCGTCAGTCGTGATCGGCTTGCCTCCGAGTGCAGCCCTGGTGGTCGATGCCGAGCAGGTCGACGAGCGTTGCGAATGGTCGGTCGGAGGCGAGATGGTCGTGGCGGAGCCGCTCGACTGGATCGTGACCGGCGCCCACGGGGCACCGCTGCCCTGCAAGCCCGATCGATTTGCTGAATTGTTCGAAGTCGTCGCCGACTGACGGCAGCCTCTCGAGCCGGTGTGCGCGGGAGAGGGAATGCCCCTCCCCCGCGCCGATCCGACTACGGCTCGAAGAACTGAACGATCGGACCTTCCTCGTAGGCCGCCAGCGGCCCGGGTGTGTTCCCCGGTTCGACGTAGGTGATCGTGGCCACCAGCCGGTACGCGTTCTCGTTCACCGAACCCGCCGGAATCGTGATGGTCGCGTTGTAGTTGCGCTGCGTGCCGACGACCACTCCAGCCGAGAGCGGAACGTCAGGCGCCGTGAACGAGTACTCCGCCCCGGGTCCCATCGACTCGAGACCGGTCCTGATCTTCCACCGGCCACCGAGTGCACCGGAGAGCAAGCCGTCGATGTGCCACTTCACCATCACCTGGCACTGCTGCGTGCGCGGGATGATCAGTTTCGACGCGAAGCCCGAGTCGACCACGCTGAGCTGATCGACATCACCGAACAAGAACGGAGCCACCTGCGGTTCGAATCCCTTGTCAGCCATTGTCCTTCTCCTCTTGGCGCGGGTTCGTCACCCGCTGTCTGTTTACCGTGACGGGCCTCATGCACCGTGACGTTGACCAGGGAGTGAGCAAGCGGTACACCACACGCCGCGTGCGAGCGACATGCTGACGATCGGATGTTTCATTCAGCAGGGCAACCAATTCAAAGAACCGAACACGCCTCGAGAACGGACAATCTTGCCCATGTGCTGCGCCCGCTCGATCGGCTAACCCTCGAACGCGCCGCGAGTTGGCACCTGGATAAGTTTGTCCACGCACGCGCGTGATCGAGGCAAGGGTGCCCTCGCGTCGCGCGACTCTACGCGGCGACTCTACGCGCTGACCGGCGTGCGACCTACTCGTTCGCTGCGGCTCGCTGCAGTGCGGCGATGTCGATCTTCTTCATCTTCAACATCGCCTGCATCACGCGGCCAGCAGTCGCGGGGTCGGGGCTCTGCAGCAACTCCGGCAGGATCGTGGGTACGACCTGCCACGTGATGCCGTACTTGTCCGAGAGCCAGCCGCACTGCTGGATCGTCCCGCCCGCGGCCAGCGTGTCCCAGAAGTGATCGACCTCGTCCTGCGATGTGCAATTGATGACGAACGAGATGGCCGCCGAGGGCGGAATCACCTGCTGACCGTTCAGCGCGACGAACGCCTCGCCGTCCAGCGTGAATGACACCGTCATCGCGCTGCCGACTGGACCAGGCCCGGCCGGACCGTACCGGACCACGTTGGAAATGCGGGAATTCGGAAAGGTCGAAACGTAGAACTGCGCGGCTTCCTCGGCATTGGTCCCGAACCACAAGAATGGGGTGAGTCGCTTCACGTGTATCCTCCGCACACTAGTCGAAACACACCGGCCTGATTCGACATGCGCGCGTCGCTCTTCAGACCGAACGTTTCGCAGTGTGGCGTCTTACCGCGCCCGTTGTAAACCTCATGCAGCCGGCACCGGCACTTGCGAGTCACGCGAGCTTCACGGGCAGGCTCCGGATGCGCTTGCCGGTCAGCGCGAAGATGGCATTGGTCACGGCCGGCATCACGTGCGGCACCGACACCTCGCCGATGCCCGTGGGCCGAGCCGTGCTCGGGACGATGTGCACGTCGATCGCGGGTGCGTCGCCGATTCGCATCATCCGATAGTCGTGGAAATTGCTCTGCTCGGGACGGCCTCGCTTCAATGTGATCGCGCCCATCAGCACGGCCGACAATCCGTAGACGATGCCACCCTCGATCTGGGCGATTACCGAATCCGGATTCACGATCGTACCCGCGTCAACGACGCAGACCACGCGGTGCACGCGGACCTTGCTGCGGGCGATTGAAATGTCCACGACCTGCGCGGCGTAGCTGCCGCAAAGCGGGAATGCCGCGAAGCCCCGCGCGCGTCCGCGCGGAAGGGTCGTTCCCCAACCAGCCCTCGCTTCCACCAGGCGGATCACAGTCGCCAGGCGATCGATGTGCGTCCGCTGCTCATTCGATGCCGTCGCTCTGGCAGCGTCGAGCATCGAGAGGCGGAGGGCCACCGGATCCCTGCCAGTAGCCACCGCGACCTCGTCGAGGAAGCTTTCGAGTACGAAGCAGTTCGTCGAGTTGGCCACCGACCGCCACGGACCGAGCCGCACATCCGCATCGACGACCGAAGACTCGAGGCGAACGTGGGGCACGGCGAACGCAGGGAAGTCGTCCGCGCTGATCTCACCGGTTGGCACACCAGGTCCCCGAAAGAACTGGTTCATCGAGAGATGAGCCTCGTGCTGGCGGAAGCCGACCATTCGCCCCTGCGCGTCGAGTGCTGCCGCCACGCGCTGCCGTCCCGACGGTCGATAGTAGTCGTGCTGAATGTCGTCCTCGCGCGTCCACACCACCTTGATGGGCACGCCAACCGCCTTCGAGAGCAGTGCCGCCTCGACGACGACGTCGGGCTGGCCGCGACGGCCGAAGCCTCCGCCCGAGAACGTGACGTAGGCATTCACCTTGTCCACGGGCACGTTCAAGACATGCGCGACAGAACCGACGATTGCCGCCGGGCTCTGACTCGGCGCCCAGATGTCGACCCGGTCATCGGTGACGCTCGCCGTCGCATTCTGCGGTTCCATCGTGGCGTGGGCAAGCAGCGGCAGCTCGTACTCGGCCTGGACGATTCGTGCTGCCGACCTGAACGTCGCGTCCACGTCGCCGCGGTCCTGAACAACGGACTGCGCGGGTGCCTTCAGCAGTGCTTGAAACTGCTGGCTGAGTCCTGCGCTGCTCAACGAGGCCTGCGGTCCCGGCTTCCACGTGACCTGGAGCGCACGACGACCTTGCATGGCAGCCCACGTGTTCTCGGCGAGCACCGCGACGCCCGGTCGTAGGAAGTGATGATGCCCTGGCGCACCGACTCTCATGTCGCGCGGCTCAGCCTGGCCGACTGTGCACAGCAGCTCTGCCCGTGGCAGTTCGACGACGGCTTGCACGCCAGGAACGGCCTTCGCGCGCGTGGCATCGAACCGCTCGAGCGATCCTCCGAACTCGGGGCAGCGCACGATTGACGCGTAGAGCATCCCAGGCACGCGTACGTCCATGCCGAACACTGCGCTGCCGTCGATCTTCAACGGCACATCCTTCCGAAGCTGCGGAGTGCCGATCAGTCGAAACGTTGCCGGATCCTCGAGCGGAACACCCGATGGCACCGGAAGCCTTGCTGCCGCCGCCGCGAGGGCGCCGTACGCCGCGCGTCGACCTGAAGGTCCGTGAACGACAACGCCCGGTTCGGTTCCACATGACCCAGGCTCAACACCCCACTGCTGCGCTGCCGCGGCCACAAGCATGGCGCGTGTCGTCGCTCCCGCGTGTCGCAGCAACTCGTAGCAGGCCATGATGCCACTGCTGGCGCCGGTGTTCTGTCGACCGAGTCGTCGATCGAAGCCGGGTTGAATGGGCACGACGCTCGACCAGTCGGCGTCGAGTCCGTCGGCGGCTACCATCGCGAGGCCGGAGTGCGTTCCTTGTCCGATTTCAGACCTTGGGATCAGCACGCGCACCGAGCCATCGGCCTCGACGCTGACGAAGGCTTCGAGCTGGCCCTGCAGCCCGCGACCATCGCCCCCTTGCGCACGAGCGTTGCTGCCGCGTGCGTAGTAGCCGACAGCCACAGCGATTCCGGCGCCAGGTACCAGTGCGAGGAAGTCGCGCCGCGAGATCGCGACTGGCGTTCTCACCGCGCGTCTGCCCGTGATGGTTGCGCAGTGTCGCCAGCCGCTCGGTGAATGGCCGCGCGGATCCGTGCATACGTGCCGCATCGACAGATGTGGCCGGACAAGGCGCGGTCGATCTCAGCGTCGGACGGCGTTGGTGCGCGAAGGAGCAGGGCCGCTGATGACATCAGCATTCCAGACTGGCAATAGCCACATTGGGGCACCTGCTCGGCCACCCACGCACGCTGCAGCGCATGGCTTCGGTTGGGCGAGAGCCCCTCGATGGTGAGGATCAGTTTGCCGGCTGCGCGTGTGGCGGGAGTGCTGCACGAGCGGATCGGCGCCGAGTCCATGAGCACGGTGCACGCGCCGCACTGGCCGATACCGCATCCGAACTTGGTGCCGGTCAGCTTCAGCGTGTCGCGGAGCACCCAGAGCAGCGGCGTGTCTTTCGGCACCGACACGTCGTGCGTCGTGCCGTTCACGTTCAGCCTCATGAAGCAGATTCTAGTGTCGTGTCCGTTGCGGGACGAGAGACTCGGTGGTACGTTCGGGAAATGCCTCTCGATCCTTCTACGCTGACGGCGCTTGCCGAGACGTACTCGACCAACTCGCCCGAGCAAATTCTCGCGTTGGCGCTCGAGACCTACTCGCCGTCGATCGGCATTGCCTTCAGCGGCGCCGAAGACGTGGTGCTGATCGATATGGCGATGAAGATCGGAAAGCCGTTCACCGTGTTCTGTCTGGACACTGGTCGGCTCCACGCCGAGACCTATCAGTTCATCGAGAAGGTTCGCACGCACTACGGTGTTCCCATCGAGACGGTGCTGCCACAGCCCGACGCGGTGCAGCGGCTTGTCCGCGAGAAGGGTCTGTTCTCGTTCTATCAAGACGGTCACACCGAGTGCTGCGGCATCCGAAAGGTCGAGCCCTTGACGCGAGTGCTTGCGCCGTTGCAGGCATGGGTGACCGGGCAGCGAAAGGACCAAAGCCCCGGTACACGCGCAAACGTTCCCGTGCTGCAGGAGGATCGCACCTTCGGCACATCCGAGCGTCCGCTCGTGAAGTTCAATCCACTCAGCCGGTGGACCTCGAAGCAGGTGTGGGACTACATCGAGATCTACGACGTGCCCTACAACGCCCTGCACAGTCGCGGCTTCATCTCGATTGGCTGCGAACCATGCACGCGCGCGACGATTCCGGGGCAGCACGAACGCGCAGGTCGATGGTGGTGGGAAGAGGCCACGAAGAAGGAATGTGGTCTTCATCTCGAGGCCAACACGAACCCAAATCCGTAAGACTCGGGGTCCCGAGCCACAGAATCGAAACCGGCGTGCGTCGAAACGAAACACGCCACCTCCGTTTTCGTCCGACGCCCAAAACCGCCAAAAACCGCAACTCGCACTCGGGCATGGATTTAGGCCAGTCTGCGTCGACGGACCGGCGCTTGCCGTAGCAGGCAGCGTGCATTGGTCGGTCGAGAAGCAGCGATGAACGGCTCAGCGAGCGCGTTCGCCAAACGTGCGGGAGTCGGTGTCGCAACAGCCGCGGTGACAGCCGTCGGACTTCGTCTGCTCGGCCTCGACCCCTGGTCGCTGCACGACCTGTCGGTGCCGTCGCTCGTGTCGTTCCTCTTTGTCGCGGGCGTTGCCGGGCTCTGCGTCTCATTCGACGTCGTCCGGCCGTCTGCCGATTCGAACGGATCGATGCGTCTGGTCTTCGTCGCGAGCACGACCGCGCTGCTGCTTCGCGGTCCCCTGGCCAGCATCATGGTCGCGGGCATCGGTGCATTGGCTGACGCAGTGATCCATTCGCACAGGGCGAAGACCCTTCACCGCGTTCCGCTCGACGTGGCGACAGCCATGGCTGCCGCCGGTGCCGCAGCGCTGGCGTACGCCCGCCTCTCCGGCCTGTTGCCGCAGGAGTGGCCGTGGCCGAGCGTACCGATCATTGCCGCGGTCATGACCTACAGCGTCATCACCTGCGCAGTGGCCGATTTTGTGTACCCGCTCGTGAGTGGTATCGCATCGCCTTACTACTGGCCACGACAGAGTCTGCGGTCGTTTCCCGAGCACGTCATCGGTGCCACGGTGGCTGTTGGACTGACAGCGGTCATCCAGGTTCAAGCCTGGCCACTACTGCTGTCGGCCGCGCTTCCGCTCTACATCGCGTGGGACGCTTACCGCGCGTCCATGCGTCGACTTGGCAGCCAGGACCGTCGACTGGACGTGACGCGTTCAACCGATCACGGCGTTTGCCTCGTCGACGACGATGGGGTGGTCCGGTCATGTAATGAAGCGATGGCGCGCCTTCTCGAACGATCGGTTGCGCACATCGTGGATCGGTCGTTTGCGTCCGCCTCGCCGGCTCTCGCCAAGTCGGATCTGGCGCTCGCCGTCAAGGAGACACTCGCCACCAGGACGCCGCGGACACTATCGCGAGTCAGCGTCGTCTGCGGATCGACGCCGCGTGTCTTGAACGCCAGTGTATTGCCCGACTCCGAAGGCGCGTTGGTTGTGTGCAGTGATGTCACGGACCAGGCCAGGTGGGAGCGGTCGCAACGTGAATACGCCGAACGTTTCGCGATCGTCGCCGAAGCCGCGAACGACGGCATGTGGGAACTGGATCTGGCGAAAGGCACGCTGTTCGTGTCCTCACGATGGCGCACGCTCGTCGGTCTGCCCGCGGTTGAAGATCGCACGACTCGCGACGCGTGGTTCGCGCGTGTCCACGCGAGCGATGTTCCAGAGCTCGACAAGGCACTCGCGACGCTTCGCGACGGTAGTGCCAATCGATTCGAACTGAAGCATCGTCTTCGTCACGAGGACGGCGCGTTTCGCAGTGTGGTCTGTCGAGCCGTTGCGGTGCACGACAACGCCGGGAAGCCTGTGCGCGTCGGCGGATCGATGACCGACGTCACCGAAGATGCGATCGCGCAAGCGAAAATCATCAGCGCGGAATCACGTGATGCGCTGACCGGGTTGCTGAACCGCGCGGCGTTCGTGGCGGACCTCGGGCGCCGGCTCACGGAATTTCGCGAGAAGCGCGGCAACCGATTCGCGACGCTGTATCTCGACCTCGATCGTTTCAAAGTCATCAACGACAGCCTCGGCCACCTCGTCGGCGACGAACTGCTCGTCGACGTGTCGCGTCGCCTCGAGACGTGTCTGCGGCCCGGCGACGCCATCGCCCGGCTCGGCGGCGATGAATTCGCGATTCTGCTCCACGGTCTTGGTGACGAGATGCAGGCCAACGTCATCGCCTTCCGGCTCCAGGAAGCGTTGAATACGCCTTTCCCGATCGACGGCCGAGACGTGGTCACGTCCGCAAGCATTGGCATCGCATTCTGCAGACCGGAGTACATCAGCCCGGAAGAGATCATGCGCGATGCGGACACCGCGATGTATCACGCCAAGGCCCGTGGCAAGGCGCGTCATGAACTGTTCGACGCCGACATGCATGCGCGCGCGCTCGACCGGCTGGGCCTCGAGAGCGACTTGCGTCAGGCGGTGAAGAACTGCGCCTTCGAAGTGCACTATCAGCCGATCGTGTCGCTGTCGACCCGCATGTGCACCGGCTTCGAATCTCTCGTGCGCTGGAACCGGAACGGCAAACCGGTGTCGCCTGCGGAATTCGTGCCCATGGCGGAGGAGCTGGGCATCATCGAGCCCCTCGGCTCGTGGGTCTTGCAGGAAGCGTGTCGCACATTCGTCGACTGGCAGCACCGCTTCCCGGAATGTCAGCTCGAATACATCACGGTCAATGTTTCCGCTCGTCAGCTCGTGCAACAAGGCTTCATCTATCTCGTCGAGCAGGTGGTCGAACAGAACGAAATGAACCCGGCCGACCTTCGCCTCGAAATCACTGAGACTGCCTTGATGGACGCGCCGCAGTTCGCCGCGCAGGTCTTGTCCGAGCTGCGCGAGTTCGGCGTGAAGATCTACCTCGACGACTTCGGCACCGGTTACTCGTCCCTCAGCCACCTGCACAAACTGCCGGTGGACGCCTTGAAGATCGATCGCTCGTTCGTGCGCGGCTTGCTGATGACTGACCGCCCTGCCATCGTCGAAAGCATTCTCGCGCTGGCGCGCACCCTGCACACGAACGTTGTGGCCGAGGGCATCGAAGACGAAATGCAAGCGACCGAACTGGAGCGCCTCGGCTGCAGCCTGGCACAGGGCTACTACTTCTCCAGGCCGGTCTCGGCCGCGGCCATTGAAGCGCTGCTCACCGCAGGACTGCCGCTTGGCGGTACGCGGGCACCTGCCGCGAAACCTGTTCGACGCGCCATGGCTGCCGTTCGCGCACGCGAGATCGCCTAG